>CACWOG010000032.1 GCA_902762455.1 uncultured Bacteroidia bacterium
TCCGCTTCCTTTATAAATGTGGAGTACGACGAGATTAGTCTCAAGGCTCCCGATGTAGAACATTTAATTGCTGAGGCCTTGGAAAATGCCAGCAAGGACAAAATACCACGCATTGGTATTGATCTTGATGCTGACATTTCTATGGAAACCGCAGGTACTTGGACAGAGCTTCCAATGGGAGCAAGGTTGTGGACATTGAAGGTTACGGTTCCGGGAGCAAAAGCTCTTAACCTCGGTTTTGAGAATTTCCATCTTGCCGAAGGTAGCAAGTTGTTTTGTTACAATGAAAATCGCAGGCAGGTGATAGGTGCGTTCACAAGTGAGAACAATCCTAAAGATGGAATTTTCGGTATCGAAGTTATCCAGGGAGAAAACCTGTATGTAGCATATTATGAACCTGCATACAAGAAATCTGGAAATGTCGATAAGACTACTTTCCATATTTTTAGTGTAGGTTATTTTTACCGCGACTTGCCACATCTTAGATACTATGAAGATATACATACAAAATCTACAGGTTGGCAAGCTTCTGGTTCTTGTGAAGTCGATGTCAATTGTACGCCTGTAGGTGACAACTGGCAGGACGAAAAGCGTGGCGTTGTCGAAATTTTCCTTTACTCTGAAGGTGAGTGGGGCTGGTGTACTGGTTCTCTTGTTAACAATACAAACAACGATGGAACACCGTATCTCCTTACTGCATTCCATTGTGGAGAAGGGCAAACTACTTCATCCGAATACTCAAGATGGCAGTTTTATTTCAAATATGAAGTGCCGGCAAATCAAGCTTCTGGTTCTGGTACTAATCCTAATATTAGTGAACCAGCTTATAAAACACTTACTGGTTGTACTGAAAAAGCAAGTGGAAGCATTACTGGAGGTTCCGACTTGTTGCTTTTGCAACTCAACACTACTCCAACAGCAGCTTACGAGCCGTATTATAATGGTTGGAACCGTGCAAATACAGCTCCATCAAATGGTGTAGGTATCCACCATCCAGCTGGTGATGTAAAGAAGATTTCGACATATACAACATCTGCATCGGGATCCTATACTGGCTCTGCTAGTAATGCCCACTGGAAATTGCAGTGGAAACGAAACGACAATGGTTTCGGTGTTACCGAAGGCGGTTCGTCAGGTTCTCCTTTGTTCGACAGCAATGGTCTGATTGTAGGTACTCTTACTGGAGGAGGAGCATCTTGTTCCTCCCCAACTGAACCGGATTACTACGGAAAATTCTACTACCACTGGGAGTCAAATGGAACAGCAAATAATAAAAGACTTAAACCTTGGCTCGATCCAACTAATTCGGGTGTGACAACCTGTCCTGCTTACGACCCGTATGCAACCCAACCTCCTATAATTGATTTTGCAGCATCACAGACTTCTATATTGGAAGGTGGAACTGTAGATTTTTACAACTATACAACAAATAGTCCTCTTTCATACTCATGGACGTTTGAGGGCGGAACACCATCGACAAGTACCGATTGGGAACCGACAGGCATAACCTATAATACTGCTGGTACATACGATGTTACTCTTTCGGCAACCAATACAAATGGAACAAATTCGGGAACAATAACCGATTACATAACAGTTATTTCGCCAACAAGTATGTATTGTGATACATTGGCGCAATTTGTGGGTACGCCTACAGTTTATGGATTTAATAATGGTTATGTATCTGGAACCAATGGATACGATATGACATTGTGGGCAGAAAGATTCACATCTGTTGCACCATTCAATAAAGTGAATGGTTTCAGATTTTATCCGATTGTAAACAATGCTACAAACGCAAATGCTACATTCAATGTCTGGAATTTGTCTAATGGGTTGCCCAATACGGTAATCGCTTCCAAGACAATATCTATGGCTACTCTTGAAAATGCGATGAATGATGATGTCTATATTGATATTATGTTTGATAGTCCTATTGACATTCCTGGCAATGGTTTTGCAATAGGATTTGACCGCCCTGGTGTTCCCAGTTCTGGTGATACTTTAGCAACCTTTACTAACTCAGATGATGGATTAATAAATTCCGGTTGTGTTTATTATGAAGGAGAATGGCATTTATATTCAGAATTATTAGGTTATTCTAATTTCCAATATCTTATATTCCCATTTGTATGTTATGATGGAACATCGGCTCCAGCAGCGGATTTTACGGCTGATTCACATTCTGTCGCTGTAGGTGGAAGTGTTAGTTTTTCCGACATATCAACCGGTCGTGTCACTTCGCGTTCGTGGACTTTTGAGGGAGGAACACCTTCAACAAGTACCGATGAGAATCCTGTTGTAACATATTCGTCTGCAGGAAGTTTTCCTGTTTCGCTTACAGTAAGTAACGAAAATGGTTCCAATACTAAGACGGTGACTGGATACATTAATGTATATGCTCCGAATTTCTCTCTCGATTTCGAGGCTTGTGCCGATTTCCAGGTTGATAATTTCTATCCATGGACTACATACGATGGCGATGGTTCTGGAACATACGGAATACAAGATGTTGAATACGATAATTCTGGTTATACAGGTTCGTTCATTGCTTTCAATGCTTCGGCTACAGAACCTGCTCTTGGTACTGCTTGGTCTGCACACGGAGGTAATCGTTGTGGTATGTGCTTTGCTTCTACTACTCCTCCAAACAATGATTATTTGATTTCGCCTGCAATTACATTGTGTTCAAATGCAACATTCTCGTTCTGGGCAAAGGCAATTTCTAGTAACTATACAGAGAAATTCAATGTGTTGCTTTCTACAACTAACAACAATCCTTCGAGTTTTACTACAAAACTTAGTGGAAACACTGCTGTTAGTGCTGCAACAACTTGGACTGAATACACATACAATTTGTCGGCATATTCAGGTCGGACCGTATATTTGGCAATACAGTGCGTTTCCAATGATGCTTTTGCGTTCTTGATTGACGATATTGTAATAAATGGTGATTGCAACTCAGCACCAGAAGCCGACTTTGTTGCAGACAACACTAGTGTTGAAAGAGGAGAAACAATTAGTTTCACTGATCGTTCAAGTCAGATGCCAACATCGTGGTCGTGGACTTTCGATGGTGGTACTCCAGCAACAAGTACAGAACAGAATCCAAGAGTCGTTTACAATACTCCAGGTACATATTCGGTAAGCCTAACTGCATCAAATGCTCATGGAACTGATACTGAGACTAAGACGGGCTATATTACAGTAACTCGTCCAGTGGAAGTTATCGTTGAATGGAACTTCCCGACAACAAGTGCCGATGCAACAGCCGATGCAGGTATTCAGGCAAACCTTAACAAGACCTTGTCTGTCGGTGGTGGTGTTGCAACCCCAACATATACAACCAATGGTGCGACAACAAGATGCGCAAGTGCTACAAACTGGGCAAATGGTAGTGGTTCTAAATATTGGACAGTAAACTTTACTACTTCTGGGTACGAAGACATTAAATTCTCATCAAAACAGAGTGGCGCTTCAAATAGGTCGCCGAGAGATTTCAAGGTACAGTACAGCTTAAATGGTTCTACTTGGACAGATGTTTCTGGAACAAATGTTACGGTTGCAAGAAATTGGACGACGGGTGTCCTTAATGAAATATCTCTTCCTGCAGCTTGTAATAATCAGGCAACGGTTTATCTAAGGTGGATAATGAGGTCAAACACAGGTATTTCCCAGAATATTCAGAATACCGCTGTTGCTTATATCGACGACATTGTTGTAAAGGGTATCTACATGGCAGTGGCTCCAGAGGCTGAATTTACCGCTGATGCTGCAAGTGTTTGTGCTGGTGCTACTGTAACATTTACCGACCAGAGTGCAAACGACCCGACATCTTGGGCTTGGGATTTTGGTGATGGTAATACATCTACCGACCAGAATCCTACTCACGCCTACGCAACAGCAGGTACATATACGGTAACTTTGGTTGCAACCAACGATTTTGGCGAAGATACCGAAACTAAGACCAATTACATTACAGTAAATGCTAATCCAACAGTTTCGATTGTTGCTCCGCAGGCTTATTGCGCTGGCGAAACAGCACAAATCAATGCAACCGTTTCGGGTGCAACTTCATACTCGTGGAGTGGTCCTAACGGCTACACTGCATCAACTCAGAATGTTTCGATAGCAAATGCTACCGCAAACAATACAGGTACATACACCATCACAGTTACAAGTGCTACTTCGTGTGTGGCAACCGCTTCGGCAAGCCTTACCGTAAACGCTAATCCTACATTGAATGTCTCGAATGGCGGTCCTTACTGCGAAGGTGCAACAATAGCACTTAATGCAAATGGCAATGGTGGTAATGCTTATTCTTGGAGCGGTCCTGATGGATTCACATCCACAACACAGAACCCAACCATAGCAAATGCCGATGCCGACAATGCAGGTACTTACACCGCTACTCTTACCAATACTACTACTGGATGTTCTGTTTCGGCAAGCACAGTAGTTGCTGTAAACGCATTGCCTACGCTCAACGCATCCAACAATGGTCCTTATTGCGAAGGCGCGACAATCACTCTCTCTGCAAATGGTTCGGGCGGAACTGTATATGCTTGGACAGGTCCTAACGGATTTACCTCAAGTGTTGCTAACCCAACTATTGCAAACTCGACCACTGCAAATGCAGGTACCTATAATGTAAGGCTTACCAACCCGACAACAGGTTGCTCGGTTGAAGCAAGCACTATCGTCGAAGTAAATGCAAATCCTACTGTAACCGCTTCGAATACTGGTGCATATTGTGCTGGTCAGGCAATAGCATTGTCGGCTGTTTCGGTTGATGCAACTTCGTTTGCATGGAGTGGTCCTAACGGATATACTTCGGCAGAACAGAACCCGACAATTGCAAATGCAGCAACAAATAACGGCGGTTCATACACCGTAGTTGCAACAAATGCAAACAATTGTACTGCACAGGCAAGCACGGTTGTTACCGTAAATGCAAATCCTACAGCAAACGCATCCAACACTGGCGCTTACTGCGAAGGACAGACAATTACTTTGCAGACAACCGCAACTGGAACATACGCATGGAGAGGTCCTAACGGATTCACATCCACAACACAGAACCCGACAGTTGCCAATGCAACAATATCTAATGCTGGCACATACACATTGGTTGTAACAAATGCTAATAATTGTACAGCAGAAGCAACAACAACAGTAACAGTAAATGCTGCACCAGAAGTAACTGCATCCAACACTGGTGCATATTGTGCAGGTGAGACAATCTCGTTGTCAGCAACCTCCAATGCAACCTCATTCGCATGGAGCGGTCCTAACGGATTCACATCCCCAACACAGAACCCGACTATAGCAAATGCTACCAACACAAACGGCGGTGCTTACACAGTGGTTGTAACAAATGCAAACAATTGTACAGCCGAGGCAAGCACAATAGTTGTTGTAAATACTGTTCCTACAATCACCGCATCAAATACCAGTGCATACTGCGAAGGTCAGACAATTTCGTTGTCGGCAACATCCAATGCAACTTCATTAGCATGGAGCGGTCCTAACGGATTCTCATCAACCTTGCAGAACCCGACAATTGCTAATGCAACAGTATCGAATGAAGGTGCATACACCGTAGTTGCTACAAATGCAAACAATTGTACTGCAGAAGCAACAACAATGGTTGTTGTAAATGCAAATCCAACTATCGAACTCGGTGTAAACCAGACCGTATGTACTGGCGAAACAACAACTCTCGATGCTGGCGCCGGTCTTACCTACCACTGGTCCACAGGCGTAGTAACGCAGACTATCTCTGCTACTGCAGGCGACTACTATGTTACCGTTTACAATGCAAACGAATGTTCTGCTACCGATAATATTTCGGTCGTAAACTATCCGCAGACAACACTTGCAATGACTTCTACTGCAGAAACTGGTCATAATGTGGCAGACGGTACGGCAACTGTAACACCGACAGGTACGGCTCCGTTCTCTTATCATTGGTCTAACAATGGCAATACTGAAACTATCAGCGGTCTTGCTGGTGGCAACTACAGCGTTACCGTAACCGATGGAAATGGATGTGTTTCTACGGCAATCGTAAATGTTGCAACAATGGACACTCCGCCTGTTGCCGATTTCTTGGTTAACAATGCCGAGAATGTGGCAATATGCCTTGGCGCAGAAGTCGCATTTACCAACCTTTCGACAAATACTCCTACACAGTGGGCTTGGAACTTTGGCGACGGACAGACATCCAATGTACAGAACCCAACTCACACTTACGCATCCGCAGGAAACTACACCGTTTCTCTCACAGTTACAAATCAGGACGGAAGCGATACCAAGCAGATTACAAACTGCGTAGTTGTAAATGCTGTTCCAACAGCAATTGCAACCAACTCTGGTGCATATTGCGCTGGCGAAACCATTGAACTTTCGGTTGAAAGCGACATTGCTGGCGAATACCAGTGGACTGGTCCGATGGGCTACAACAGCACATTGCAGAATCCGACACGCGCAAATGCTACGGCAAATCACGTTGGAACTTACTCGGTAACCGTTACTACAGCAAACGGATGCTCGGCAGTCGCTTCAACTGATGTCATAGTAATTGCAAATCCTGTTGCTTCCATTACAAACAATAGCGGAACAACAACATTGACTTGTTCAACGACATCCATAGAACTTGTAGCAAACGGCGGAACATCATATTCGTGGAATAACGGCGTTGCTAATACAGCAGAATTCACCGCATCAGCCGCTGGTGACTACACGGTAGTTGTTACAAATGAAGGCAACTGTACTGCCGAAGCATCAGTAACAATAACAGCAGATGGTGATGTACCAACAATTTCTATCGATGGTGCTACAGCATACTGCGAAGGCTCAACAATTTCACTTTCTGCTAGTTCGAATGTTCCAGTAACCTACACATGGACTGGTCCTAACAGCTATACCGCATCAACAGCAGCAATTAATATTTCGAATGCAACAGCAGACAATGCTGGTATATATTCGGCATCGGTAGTTGCAGCAAACGGATGTGAAGCAAGCAGCACAATCTCAGTATTTGTAAATGCTAATCCAACAGTTGAAATTTCAAGCAACAGTCCTGTTTGCGAAGGCGGAGATGTAACATTCAGCGCTTCAAGTACAGAAACATTGAATTACTCGTGGAGCGGTCCTGACGGATTTGCTTCTACAGAGGCTTCTCCTGTGATTTCTGGTGTAATCTTGGCTAATGCTGGTACATATACCCTCGTAGTAGAAAATGTCGCTACAGGCTGTGCAAATACCTTCCACGTTGAACTTATGGTAAATGCAGCACCTACGGTAAGCCTCGGTAACGATGTTACGGTTTGTGCAAATGTTGAGGCAACACTCAATGCAACAGCAGGCTTCGTTTCCTACACTTGGAACGGCGTTGCTGGCTCGCAGTCGTTCACCGCAACCGAAGCAGGCGACTATACCGTAGTCGTTGCCGACAACAACGGATGTACTGCAAGCGATGTCGTAACTGTTAACCATTACGAACTGCCAGAACTTGCAATGTCGTCAACTCCAGAATCAGGTCACGGAGTTTCAGATGGAACTGCTTCGGTTGAAATATCGGGAGGTACTGCTCCTTACTCAATCCTCTGGAACAACAACGAAACCACTGCACAGATTACTGGCCTTATCAATGGTCACTATACTGTTGTAGTAACCGATGACAACGGATGTGCAGTCAATGGCGCTGTTGATGTCAACTCGCTGAATACTCCTCCAATTGCAGCATTTACTGCCGATGTGGAATCTGGCTGTGCACCTCTTACAGTCAACTTCACCGACAACAGCTCCAATTTCCCGCAGACTTGGACTTGGGATTTCGATGGAACAACTTCGTCGGAGCAGAACCCGTCACACATATTCAGCGAACCTGGAACATACAATGTATCGCTTATAGTTTCTAACCTCGATGGTAGCGACATTGCAACAATGGTAATTACTGTTTATGCGAACCCGACTGTAATTGTACCCGAAATAAATCAATCGATAATCTGCGAAGGTTCTTCAAGCGAAATAACAGTATGGAATGATGCTAATATTTCATACGAATGGAGCAATGGTTCTACAGAAAGCACAACAGTAGTTACTGAAGCAGGTGTATATACTCTTACCATAACCGACGAGCACGGATGTACGGCAACTGCTTCTTTTGAAATGGCAATGGCTCCGGTTCCTGAAGTTTCTCTTGGCGCCGACATTGATGTCTGCGAAAATTCGGAGGCAGAAATAAATGCAGGTGATGGTTATAACTGGTATAACTGGAGCACTGGCGAAATGACTCAGTCGATAATGGTTTCGGCAGCAGGCGAATATTCAGTAACAGTATTCAACGAATATGGCTGCGAAGCATCCGATACTATTGCAGTTTCAATATTGGCTGCTCCTACATTTGCTATCAGCGATACTTCTGTTTGCGTAAACGAAGAAATCGTTTTGAGCGTTGATACAGATGACGAAGTTTTGTGGTTCGGTGAAACGGAAGGCAGCACTTACGCCCAGACTTATCCGTACGCAGGAGAATATCTTGTTTGGGTAACTGTTAGCAATGGCGAATGTGAAACTACCGACACAATAACTGTAACGGTAGAAACTTGCACTTTTGTTGACGAAATGGCAGCAATGGAAATTCAACTCTATCCGAACCCAGTACGCGACATGGCAACATTTACCGTAACTGGCTACGAAGGTGCAATCTCTTACACAGTTGTTGACCTGAGCGGTAGGGAAATGACCTTTGAGACTGTTTCGGTTGACAATGAATCGGTTCACACCGTTGATGTAAGCAACCTCGTATCTGGTGTGTATATCCTTAGGATTACAACCGACAGCGAAGTTCACAACATCAAGTTTACCAAAGAGTAATCCCGTTCGGATTAAATATTAAAGGCGGATTTCGGTCCGCCTTTTTTTGTTGGGTTTGTTATTGCTAATTGATATTATTGTACGCTAAACCATACGTTGTCATAATTTTTGTCTTGTTGGTGAGCGGCTCCATACGATGTACTGAGCGAATCCGAAGCAAGCGTCAGTTGTAGGGAATCGAACCACAAAAATCTGCGCCAACGCTTACACACACGTTGTCCTGTATATATGCAACTTCTCCGAGACTATTAAGTTTCTCCAAATATAAACTCACACATTTCGTTATTGATATAACAAATTGATACACTAGGTTTTGTGTGGATTGGCAAAAAAATGGCCTTAAACTTAGAAACGTCCTCAGCCATTCAAACGTGCGAAGCACATAGAACGGCGTAGCCCTCAACGAAGTTAAACCCAGAAACAAAAAAAGCGGAATCAGATGCTGAAACAAGTTCAGTATGACATTCCGCTTTTTTAGAAACGCGAAGCATTGAAACGCCGAAGGCATATAAACGGCTTTAGCCACAAAAACGGCGCCAGCCATTGAAACTCAGAAACTTTCAAACGGCTTTAGCCATTCAAACAGCGAAGCGAGAAACCTAGAAACGGCGCCAGCCACAGAAACAACAAAAAAATCCCCGCCGAAGCGAGGATTTTTCACATAATGAGAATAATTATTATTTCCTAATATCCAATTCGTTGATAAGGTTCTTTGCTCCGTAGAGTTCATCGATTACCCAAAGCACGTAGCGAGCATCAACGTTGATTGTCCTCTGCATTTCAGGGCTGAAGATAAGGTTCGAGCAGAGCCATTCCCAGTTGCCGTCGAAAGCAAGTCCGATGAGTTCGCCCTTGCCGTTGATGATTGGTGAACCTGAGTTACCACCGGTGATGTCGTTGTCGCTGAGGAAGCAAACAGGAAGATTGCCAGTTTCGTCGGCATAGCGACCATACTGCTTCTTGTTGTAGAGTTCCTTGAGTTCCTTTGGAACAACAAATTCCGGATTTGTCGGGTCTTCCTTCTCGATGATACCGTCGATGTAGGTCAAATATTTGTACTTGACACCGTCGCGTGGAGCATAGCTCTGTACGGTTCCGTAGGTGAGACGGAGTGTCGAGTTTGCATCCGGATAGAAAACTCTGTCCTTTTCAAATTCGCGAAGTCCCTGTGTGTAAACTCTTTCGAGAGTTTCAATCTTGTTCATAGGACCTACAAATGCGCCCTGCAACGGCATAATTCCGCTGTAAACGCTCTTTGCAAAACCAAACATCGGGTCGCTGTCGAGAGCCTTCTTGGTAGGCTTGTCGAGGAAAGCGATGAGACGAGCCTTGTCGGTGAAAATCGACTTGGTGTAAACTGCATTTATGAACTTCGAAATCGATTCGGCTTCGGTTTTGCCCTTGAAATTCTTGAACAGATAGTCGCTGAAAGCAGAAACTCTTCTTTCGGCAGGAATAGTGTTTACATAGTGGTTCAACATTCTTTCGAACGACTTTCTATCGGTGTTTACATAGTAGTTCTGATACATTTCGTCAACGCCTTCCTTGAATTCTGCGCAGAAATCCTTAATCTGGTCGGCATTGCCCTTTTCGTCTTCGAGGAGGCGAGCAAGCATGAACATCTGCAACGAGTTCATTGTCATGTCGCTACCCTGGCTGAGAAGCAACGAAACGAGGAGCATTTCCTGAGTTGCCTGTCCGTACGATTCGTAAGTGCTCTTGAGTTCGTCGAGAACTGTTCCGTAGAGTTTCTTGCGGCTGTCGTTTGCGTTAGCCCATTTCTGAAAAGCAGCTTCTTCCTCTTCCTTGAGCTGTATTGCGTTGGTGGTCTTCAAGGTTTCGATTTCACCGCCCCAAAGTTTGTAGCCGTTTGCGAGCGATGCGTAGGTGTCGGCCATTGCGAGGCGAATGTTGTCGTCAACATCCATATCTTCCTTCATTGCGCCGAGCTTTACGCCGAGAGCGTTAACTGCGCTTGGGTTGTACCAGTCGCGTTTGTACTTCATGCCGTAGGAGCAGAGGAAACGTTCGGTGCTGCCCGGGTAACCCATAATCATTGTGAAGTCGCCTTCCTTTACGCCCTTTATTGAAACAGGGAGGTAGTGGAGAGGCTTGTAAGGTACATTGTTCTTGTCGTAGCTCTTGGTAGGCTTGCCGTCGGGCGACATATAAACGCGGAAAATCGAGAAGTCGCCAGTGTGACGCGGCCACATCCAGTTGTCGGTATCGCCACCGAACTTACCAATTGATGAAGGAGGAGCACCTACAAAACGAACATCACCGAAGATTTCGTAAACGAAAAGGTAGTATTCGCCACCCTTGTACATTTCTTCAACCGATGCTTCGTATTCGTTGTCCTTTGTAGCTTCGGCAACGATTTCCTTCATTGCTTCGCCAACCTTCTTTGCTCTTTCGGCTTCGGGAGTTTCGTTGGTTATACCCTTGAGTACGCGTTCGGTAACATCGTCGATGCGAACAACGCGGCTAACTCTGAGCCACGGGCACGAAAGTTCTTCTTCCTTGCTCTTCGACCAGTAACCGTTGTCGAGGTAGTTGTGCTCGGTGGTGCTGAGCTTGGTTATCGACTCGTAACCGCAGTGGTGGTTGGTGAAAAGCAAACCTTCCTTGCTGACGATTTCGCCTGTGCAGAAACCTCCGCCTTCGGCCGACTGCAACTGGAATATTGCGTCCTTCATGCTGGAGTGGTTGATGCTGTAGATTTCTTCGGCAGTGAGCTTGCAGCCAAGTTTCTGCATCTGTCCGTAGTTCAACTGTGCAATCTTGTTAGGCAACCACATACCCTCGTCGGGGTCGGGTGTTGCATTCAGCCATAGTGCGCCTGCAAAGAGGGCAACCAATAATGTACTGATTTTCTTCATATTATTTGTGTATTAATTTATTATTCTTTGCTTGCAAATTTACCTATTTGTTTATTAGTGAAAAATTTATAAATAGTTAAAGTTTTATGAACTTGAATTCGCTGGTATAGTCTTTCGTTATAAGCCTTGCAATGTAACTTCCTTGTGGAAGAAATGAGACATTTACCATTGTGTGTCCAATGCTTTCCTTGTACGATTTGTAAACTGTAACTCCTTTTAAATCAACAATATCTATTTTGTATGGTTCGGTTAAGCAAATGTTTAGTAAATCGTGGACAGGATTTGGGAAAAATGTTTTGTCGTTAGAATAGTTGCCATTTATTTTTGTCGGGTCTGGTTCCTCAGGAAATGTTGGTTCTGTCTCGGGGTCGTTCACTTGTTGCGGTTCGGTTATCCTAAATTCGCGAAGTTTCGACTTTATTGTGATAAGCCTCCTAGTGTATTTTTCGTTTGTAACCCAAAGCCTGACGTAGTCGCGGAAAGCAATTCCTTCGGTCTGGCTGTACTTGATTGACAATGCCGAAAAGTCTTTGGATTCTACAGTGCCAGAGAAAAACTTGTTTCCTTCAAAATCCCTCAGCAGGGTGATGTAAGGCTTAGAGTCGGGAATACTGCCCGAAACATCATAGGTGTAGCCAATTAGCGCAATGGTATTTGATGTATAGTCGTAGTCGGCACCACAGACAAGATAGTCGAGCTGTAAAGTGTCGATAGGCGTTATTGTATGGAAATCGTTGGCTTTGTTGGGGATTGCGTAGAGATATGTCTTATGGTCAATCCAGTTTTTGGAAAACAGAAAGATTGTGTCGTCCTTTGCAATCATTGCTTCGCAGTCGAAGCGAGTGTTAGTCGTCGAAAAGTCAGGTTCGGGGTAATCGCTATTACCGTATGTAAAGTTAATTATGCGTGGAACCAAGGTGTCGAGTGCTGGATTTTCAAGGTCTTCGATTTTGATGCGTAGAATTTGCAGGTTGGAGCTTGCCGAACCGAAGTTACCTATATATAAATGTGTCCTGTCCTTCGCCAAATCTTCCCAGTCCTCGTTTGTAACGCCAGCAATAACCTTTGTGGCAATAACTTGCCCGGATGTAGTGTCGATGCAATATATTTTTGGTTCTCCATCCGAATCGTTGTGAGTCCAGAGCTTTCCGTTGATAAATGCAAGTCCCGATGTTTCGCTTATTGTCTGGTCGAGTTCCTCAACTAGCACGGTCGGGTCTTCCACTTGCGCGGAAACAAAAAAGGCAACTGAGACAAATGCCACAGTTGCCAATATTTTTTGAATGAAATTCATAATTTAGTCGCCGTATTCAGCCATAAATTCTTCTACTTTCTCAACCATTTCCTTCGAGCCGACAACGAATGGTGTACGCTGGTGGATTTCGGTAGGAACGATGTCGAGGATGCGGTGTCCGTAGCCGTCGGTTGCCTTACCGCCAGCCTGTTCTGCCAAGAAAGCAATCGGGTTGCATTCGTAGAGCAGACGGATTTTCCCGTTTGGCGACGATGCGGTGCGCGGATAGATGTAAACGCCACCCTTGAGCAAATTCCTGTGGAAGTCGGCAACCAATGAGCCGATGTAGCGCGAAGTGTAAGGACGGCTTGTCGGCTTGTCGATTTCCTGAACATATTTCAAGTACCTCTTGATTCCTTCGGGGAACTTGAGGTAGTTACCTTCGTTTATCGAGTAAATCTTGCCTTTTTCAGGAGTTACCATCAGTTCGTTCGACATGCAGAACTCACCGATTGACGGTTCGTAGGTGAAACCTGTGGTTCCGAGACCAGTTGTGTAAACGAGCATTGTTGACGAACCGTAGATTATGTAACCTGCTGCCACCTGCTTGTTGCCTGGCTGGAGGAAGTCTTCCTTTACAACCTTGGTGCCCGGCTTCGAAATACGGCGATAGATTGAGAAGATTGTACCAACCGATACGTTAACGTCGATGTTTGAACTTCCGTCGAGCGGGTCCATGCAGATGACGTAGTTGCTGTTGAGCGAAAGCTCATCGTCGAATATGATGATGTCGTCCTCTTCCTCTGAGGCGATACCAGCCACCATACCAGATGCTTGCAGAGCCTTGGTGAACATTTCTTCGGCAAACACATCAAGTTT
>CACWOG010000033.1 GCA_902762455.1 uncultured Bacteroidia bacterium
ATTCCGCGCGGATTTGCACACGGATTTTCGGTATTGTCGGACTATGCCGTGTTTGCATATCTCTGCGACAATGCCTACAACAAGGAAAGCGAAGGAGGAATCATT
The DNA here is from genome assembly GCA_902762455.1 of uncultured Bacteroidia bacterium. Classification (GTDB taxonomy): domain Bacteria; phylum Bacteroidota; class Bacteroidia; order Bacteroidales; family ML635J-15; genus Bact-19. Next base: position 106 of record CACWOG010000033.1, read on the forward strand.
TTCAACGACCCCGAACTTGCCATCGATTGGAAGATTCCACAGGACAAGATGATTTTCTCCGAAAGAGACATGAATCACCCAACATTAAGAGATGCAAAATTAAACTTCTGAAAATGAAAAGAATACTCATCGTAGGTTGCAATGGACAGCTCGGTAGCAAGATTCGCGACAACCACGAAATGGTTGCAAATGCTGAATTCGAATATGTTGATATTGACAAACTTGACATATCAAACCTTGAGGCAACAACTACCTTTTTTGCAAGTAACAAGTTCGACGTAGTAATAAACTGCGCTGCTTACACTGCGGTTGAAAAGGCTGAGGACGACCTCGAAAATGCAACCTTGGCAAACGCCGTTGCTCCGCTTAACCTTGCAAAATGCGCCAACCGATTCGGTTTCAAGTTGATACACGTTTCCACCGACTATGTTTTCGATGGTAAGGCAAACACTCCCTACTGCGAGGATGCACCTACAAATCCGCAGTCGGCATACGGCAGGACAAAGCTCGAAGGCGAAAAGAACATTGCCGCCGAAAACTGCGATGCTGTGATTGTTCGTACGGCTTGGCTATATAGCGAATACGGCAACAACTATGTGAAAACCATGATTCGCCTTGGCAGCGAAGGCAAGATAAAAGGCGTTGTGTTTGACCAGGTTGGCACGCCGACATACGCTGGCGACCTTGCAAAAGCCTTGCTGAAAATCACGGACTTGTACCTCAATGCTGGCGAATGGCACGGCGGAATATATCATTTTACCAACCGAGGCGTTTGCTCGTGGTACGACTTCACAATGCACATTTTCAGGCTTACGAAGATTGATGCCGAGGTAAAGCCTTTGCTCACAAGCGAATATCCCACCAAGGCAACCCGTCCGACTTACAGCGTGCTGAACACCAGAAAGATTTCGGAAACTTTCGGTATCAACATACCATACTGGACAGATTCGCTGAGAGAAATGATTGACAGGTATTTAAAGTTATGATTTCTTTATTTTGTAATTGAGAAATGTATGATGAAACAGCAATATCCTTAAGCCGTCATTGCGGAAGCCTGTCGGAACACGCGATGCGGAACGAGGAGCGTTGTGAAGACACCTATCCGCAATCTCCCATGTGTACTAAAAGGAGATTCCGTACAAATGAACTCACAAGGCTCGTTTCTGCGCCTGTTCGTTCTATTTTACGGAATGACTGTCGGTTTAAGTCATATTGCTTTTTGTTGCTTATTGCGTTGGCTTTTTCTTCCTGCAGCAATGGTATCCACTACAAGCAGGTAAACGAGGACTTTTCAAACGTCGAATCCACCGCCGACAAAAGCCATATCGACAGCATTCTGAACCAGTTGCCCAAGTACTCCGAAATCTGCAAGAACATACGCCTCAACAAGGTAAAGTTCGACAATGACTTGCTGCTCGATGTGCGTACTGCCGACCTCTACCAAAACTCGAAGGAAACCGCCATGGCAATGGGAATGCTCGTCGCCGACCTCGGATATGCACGCTATTTTGAACGAGTGCAAGTTTGCACAGACATTCTGGATGCAACCAAGATGATGGCCGAAAAATTGGCTGTCGATAACGATATTTTCGAGGAATATGTGCCAAAGGTCGAAGAAAACCTCAACGACGAGCAGGTGATTTTTGCCACAATCGACAGCCTTCTCGATACAAATACAATCGTGCCCGCCGAGAATGAAAAATATGGAATTACCGCCATGTTCATCTGCGGTTTCTGGGTTGAAACCACACATCTGGGACTTTCTCAGGAATCAGAATCGAACGACGAAAATGCAAATTCTCTGGAAAACCATTTCAACGTGCTGCATTCCATCAACGAACTGCTGTTGCAACTTTCCGACACCGATGTAATTGCAAACCTAAAAACCGACTTCAATAAATTAGAAAAATATGGTTTTCAATCGGAAACGTTGCAAAACGATGTTGAAACAATAAGGAATAATTTTATCAAGACAATTTAAAAATACAAATATGTTAAGCGAAACCGAAATATCACGTCAAAAAAGCCTGCTCGAGAGCGAAGGCAACTTTGTTGACATTGCAGCACCAGCAACTCCCGAAAAGGGCATAACCATAATCGGCGACCAGCAGCACTACATCGACTGCTACGACGAAAAAAGCAAGAACTATTCCATCGAGAAGTTTGTCCCTGCATCGGGAGCAGCAACCCGAATGTTCAAGCGGCTTATCGCCTTCAACAACGAGCCAAACCTGAAAAATCTGCACGATGGAGGCGACTATTCGGTAAAGGCTACAATTGATGCTTTGCCGCGTTTCGCTTTCTTCGATACGTTGAAGGACAGTATAAAGGATGTGGAAAACCTTGAGGAAGTTTCCGACAAGATTCTGCACGAACCGCTAAACTATGCAGGATTGCCAAAGGGTTTGGTCGAATTTCACAAGTACAACGGTTTTTCACGCACTGCTTTCGAGGAACAGATTTTCGAAGGTGTTGCAATGAACAACTCCGACCAGCCTGCAAAACTCGAATTCACGGTTTCGGATGAGCATTACGAGATGTTCAAGTCGTTGTTAGATAAGATTTTGCATAAGAACAAGCTAAATGTTGACGTGAAATTCTCGTTCCAGGAAAAATCAACAAATACAGTTGCAATATACAACGACGGCACTCTCGTAACCACCGATTCGGGCGAACTTTTTACCCGTCCTGGCGGACACGGCTCGCTGTTGCAGAACCTAAATCAGATAGACGCCGACATTATCTTCATCAAGAACATCGACAACATTGTGCATCAGGACTATATGGCCGAAACTTTGCCTTACAAGAAGTTGCTTGGCGGTGTGCTTATTGAAACTGCCGAAAACATAAAGTCGTACATGCAGAGCCTCGAAAACGACAAGTCGGCAGACAACTGCAACCGCATTGCCGACAGCCTCGAAAAGACTTTCTGCACAACTTTCGAACGTGACGAAAACCTTTGCAATACGCTTGTCCGCTTCATGAACCGCCCAATCCGCGTATGCGGAATGGTAAAGAACACTGGCGAACCCGGTGGCGGTCCTTTCCTTGTGAGGAAAGATGGAAGCATTTCGCTGCAGATAGTCGAAAAGGCGCAGATAAACCTTGCCGACGAAAGACAGAAGGCTCATTTCAACAATTCGACGCATTTCAATCCGGTGGATTTGGTATGCTACACAAAGGACTACAAGGGCAACAAGTTCGACCTCAACAAGTTCGTTGATTCGTCAACCTGCTTCATTTCCGAGAAAACCTACAACGGCAAGCCAATAAAGGTTCTGGAACATCCTGGACTTTGGAACGGCTCTATGGCCGACTGGCTGACAATTTTCGTCGAAGTTCCGCTGATTACATTCAATCCCGTAAAGGAACTGAACGACCTGCTGAGAAAGGAACATCAGCCGAAAAATTAGTCAGAAAACATTATCGTGTACTCAAAAAATGTATTTTTGCAAATTGTTTTTTGAAAGACTATAAAAAGATGGATTCTCTATTATTGAACAACATAGAAAAGGTTCTGTTTGAAAATGAACCAATTAATATTTCAGATGAAACTATAAGCAACATTGATAGCTGCTACCAGTTTCTGAAAAAGTTTTCGGAAGACAAGGTAATATACGGCATAAATACAGGTTTCGGTCCTATGGCGCAGTGGCGCGTTGACGACAAGTACCTTACCGACCTACAGTACAACATAATCAGAAGCCACGCCACCGGCGCAGGCGAACCCTTGGAAGACATCTACGTCAAGGCGGCAATGATAGCAAGGCTTGGCACAATAATGCAGTGCAAATCAGGAATTCATGCCGATGTAGCCCTGCTTCTGAAAGAATTCATCAATAAAGGCATATATCCTTTCATACCGCAACACGGAAGCGTAGGCGCAAGCGGAGACCTCGTACAACTTGCTCATATCGCACTTACCCTCATCGGTGAAGGAAAGGTCCACTACAACGGAGAATGGCATCCTACGGCTGAAATAATGAAGAAATTCAGCCTTACACCGCTGAAGATATACATCCGCGAAGGCTTGTCAATCACAAACGGCACTTCGGTAATGACTGGCATTTCGATAGTCAACCAGCATTTTGCAGAAATTCTTCTCGAATTGTCGGTAATCGCTTCGGTATGGATGAACGAAATAGCCTCATCGTTTGACGACCTTATGTCGGAACCTCTAAACGAATGCCGCCGCCACAACGGACAGCAGGTTATTGCCCGCCAGATGAGAGAGTTTGCCAAAGGAAGCAAATGCCTTGTAAAGCGTGAACACGAACTTTACAACAACGGACATAAGGAAGAAAAAGTATTTGAACACAAGGTACAGCCCTACTACTCATTGCGTTGCACTCCGCAAATACTTGGTCCTATATACGAAACACTTGTAAATTCGCGCCGCATACTGCAGGAAGAAGTCTGCTCCGCCTGCGACAACCCGATAGTTGACCCAGTAACAAAGAACGTTTACCACGGCGGCAACTTCCACGGCGACTACATTTCGCTCGAAGAGGACAAGGTAAAGATAGCGATGGTACGCATAGCAATGACTGCCGAACGTCAGCTCAACTACCTATTCCACGACCGCATAAACGGCATTCTACCGCCATTCCTGAATCTTGGCACACTTGGTCTTAACTACGGAATGCAGGCCTGCCAATTTACAGCCACATCGACTACGGCAGAGTGCCAGACGCTTGCTATGCCAAACTACGTCCACAGCATTCCAAACAACAACGACAACCAGGACATTGTAAGTATGGGAACAAACACAGCTCTACTTTGCAAACGCGTGATTGACAATTGTTTCCAAGTAATGGCAATTCACTACATCGCACTTGCCCAGGCAACCGACTGCCTCGAAATTGCTGGCAAGCTAAGTCCCGTAACCCGTGCACAATACGACGCTATACGCAACTTAGTACCGAAATTCATCGAAGACACTCCTTTCTACGACGATATTGCAAACGTAGAAAAATACCTTAAGGGGTATAAGAAAACGATGGTGATATAAATCACACCCCTAGCTGCCCCCTGAGCCTGCGGTGTACTGAGTTTGTCGAAGTATCGAAGGGTGCAGCAATCATAGCAAAATTATAATTTTGGCTAACGTTCAGCCATCATCTTACAATTCTCCACCGGATTTGCATAAATATCAACAAACTGCTTTCTGAGCACTTCGTTGTCAATGTCATCAACCTTCGGCAAATTGTTTATCTTATCAAGAAGCATAGCCTTACATTCGGGCGTATAGTGCGAAGAATATTCATCGGAAGCATTACGGATGTCGTAGGCTGCATAATTGCTTGGCATAAGTTTGTAGCCACCAAGAATACGGCTGTCAAGAAGCTGGGCAAGAGCCTCGTTGAAATCGTCTTCAGAACACAAGTCGGCAAGTTCTTCGCGCGTAATAGGCTTGTTTATAGAAAGATGCACCAACCCCTTCTGCGAATTTATGCCAGTGAAAATACTATTGAAATCCTCATCGGGACTTTTTTCGTAGTGACCAAACTTTGCTGTACGGCAAAGTTCCAAAGCCTTCAGCACATCGCAAGGCTCCCACTCGTAGGATATTGAAAGCGGTACAATATTCAGATTATCAAAAGCTTCGACCTTGTCCTTGCCACCGCTAAGACCAAGCATTTTCACAAGGGCAACTTCGGTTCTATCCATTCCATCCTTGGTACGGCCGTTTCGCTGTGCTATCCAAACCGAATCGTGAGTTTCGCGGATTGTGTGCCTAATGTATTGCGAAAGCCTCGAAAGTGCCATATAGAACTCACGCGGTGTCGGACCGCCACGCTCAACCTTGAACATTCTGTTACACTTGCCAGCGAGACGGATAATCGGATTGCGCATAAGATTGGCACCGAAAGTTACCTGCGTAAGCGGAATGTCGTACATAACAAAAAGACACTGAAGCAGATACGCATCAAGTACTATGTCACGATGGTTCGAGATGAACAGATAGCTCTTCGTCGGGTCGAGGTATTCCACACCCGAATATGTGAAATCCGTCATGCTTTTCTGCTTGATAACCTCGTATATCCCGAACATTATCTTGTGCTGAAGTTCATATACCGTCCTGATTGACAGGAAAAAGTCGCGAACTTCGGGCAACGGCTTGCCTGGAAACATAAATCCAGCCAGCTTGACAAACTCCGGGGTTTCAACAAACCGAGAAACAGCAGACACCATTTCGGCATCGCTGTAGGGCCGCATATCATCAAAACTTTCTGCCATAACCTTATTTGTTTGAACGCAAATCAATAAACTTTATGGGCTTCCTGCTCTTCGGCTGGAAAACAATCTGGCGTATTTCGTCAACCGAAAGTATCTCTATCTGAGGAGCCACACGAATACGCGAACGGAAACTGTCCTTCAATTCCTTCACAACATCAAAGTCGGGTTCGTGATTCAAGGCGATCTTCACCAGAACATCGTCGGTGCCGGCATCGTTGGTGCTTACAACTATCACATAGTTCTCAACATAGTCGGTGTTGTCGAGCACATCGTTTATTGCTGGCGGATAAAGCGTTGTCCCCTTGAACTTTATCATATTGTTCTTTCGTCCGAGCAACGGGGTAAGGCGGTACGAATTTCGTCCGCACTTGCACTGTTCGATGCGCTTCGAGGCGATGTCACCTGTGCGGAACCTCAGCAAAGGCATTCCTTCCACTCCCAAGGTGGTAACAACGATTTCACCGGCCTCACCATCGGCTACAGGCATATTGTCGTCGCCAATAATCTCAACAATAATCAGTTCGGGATGAATATGACCGCCACAACCATACTCACATTCCGAGAAAGTTGCTCCCATTTCGGTGGAAGAATAAGTGGCAAAAAGCTGAACATCCCATTTTTCCTTTATGCGCCGTCCGAGAAGGTTCAAGCTGAAATCCTGTTCGCGCAACCCCTCACCTATGCCTATAATTCGGCGGACACTGCTGTTCTTGTAGTCGATTCCGTGTTCCTCGGCGTATTGTATAAGTTTCAGGATAAACGACGGCACGCACATTATTGTGTCGGGCTTGATTCGCATAATGGTGTCCCACTGCAATTCTGGTATTCCGTTTCCCACGCGGATAACCGAAGCACCAAGTTCCCTGATACCAAGGAAATAAGCTAGTCCAGCCATAAATCGTTTGTCGAGAGTAGTCATAAGCTGCACGATGTTGCCTGGGTGCAAGCCAGCGCAGGCGAACGACTTTTTCTCGTTGTAAGCCAACCTCTGCAAGTCCTTTTCGGTACAGCCGAAAGTAACAGGGTCGCCAAGCGTACCTGAAGTCGTTATGTAGTCGATGATTTTTTCCTTTGGGCAGCAAAGAAACTCCTCGTTGAAAAGCTGCAAGTCCTTCTTTTCGGTGAACGGAATCTTTACAAGGTCTTCAAGGTGGCGAATCTTCTTTATATCAATGTTATAGCTCTTGAACATTCGCTTGTAATATGGCGAATTTGCCTGTAAGTATGCAAGAGCATTGTGAAGCAATTCTTCTTGAAATGCTTTTATTTCTTCAACAGATTTGTATTCTATATCGTTGGTGTTCATATTCCTATTTGTTATTTTAGGTTTTCCTTGAGCCATTTCAAAAACTCATTTCTCCACGCTCTTGATTCTTCTGTGCCTTTTTCATCGCTGGCTCCAAATCCGTGACCGCCAGTCTTGTATTGAATGTATTTGTGCTTGATGTTTTTTGCTGTAAGTGCAGAATCAAGCAGCATCGAGTTGTGATATTCTACAATCGGGTCGTCAACGCAGTTAACCAAGAACACTGGCGGACAGTCGGCAGGCACATGCAATTCGAGCGAAAGCGAGTCGCGCATAACTTGGTCGTTTTGTCGGCGTTCGCTCAGCAATGCTCGGCGTGAGCGCTTGTGGACATACGGCGGGTTCATTGTGACAACTGGATAAATCGGTGCTGCAAACGATGGCCGTTCGTCCTTGCCGCTGTAGCATATTGTTGACATCGACAAATGTCCACCAGCCGAAAAACCCATTATGCCAACCTTGTTTGGGTCGATATGATACTCTTTTGCGTGATTGCGCACCCATCTTATTGCTTGCTGTGCATCGTTGAGCATATCGGGGTACTGGTTGCCGTGTTTTTTGCTACGGTGATTCCAGAAAAATGCAGAAAAACCTGCAACACGGTATTTTAACACAAAGGCAGAAATTCCATTCGATTGCAACCATTTTGCAACGCCATCGCCTTCGGTTTCCATATCAAGCCAGAAATAACTTCCTCCCGGACAAACGATTATTGCAGTGCCAGTGTTGTTGTTTTCAGATAGATATGGTGTCAAAATCGTTTGTTTCCAATTCTTTGCGCCAGTGTCCTGCCACAAATAAACTCCCTTCTCCTGTGCGGAAATAGTTCCGACAGCCCAAAGCAAAAGGATAAAAAACGACAGTTTCTTCAGCATTATCTACCTAAAATTTTCATTATTTCATCTTTCGTCAGTTGACGATACATATTCTGCCTGTCGACATTGAAGTCCACCTGAAAATACTCCTCGTCGTAGAACGAAAGCTTTGAGTTTGTGTTGGGATTACATTCAAGATAGACTATGTCCTCCAGTTTCAGATTCTTGGCTTCGCATATCTGGTCGGCCAGCTTTTTGCCTGCGTAGGTTACCGATGTGCCGGGATTGTCCTGATAAAGTTCGGTTACAATTACATACTTTTTGCCGTCAACATCCCTAATCTTAAGTCCACAAGACGATTCCATATCCCATTCGCCCTTGAAAGGGAAAATCTCATCGTAATATTCCTTTGAAACTTTCATCGTAGTTAATTAATTTTCAGCTCTTACATTTACATTTCTCTTGCTTCTGTCAACATCGCGGCCAAACGACTTGTTTGCCAGCTTCCTGTTACGCGGACGGTATGTACCTTCTTCCATCTCGCGAAGCGCAACATTGCAGAACAGCCTGAACATCTTCGATTCCTGGGTTTCGGCTGCATAGAAGCTCTTCCAAGCGTAATCGTAAACGTCCTGCAACTGTTCGGGAGTCATAAGCTTAGGCTGGAAAACAACCTGACCTGCATTGTAGTGGTTCCAGTCGAAATCGAAGATACGACCCTGACGCAACAAATCGTCGTAGGCCTTGGTGTGCGGGAAAGGCGTCATTACTGTAAACTCAGCCAAGTCCAAGTCGATTTCGCCAAGGAAGTCAATCAGTCGCTTGCAGTCGTCAACCGACTGGTTATCAAGACCGAGCAAGATTGTACCTTCAACACCTATTCCATAGTCGTGGTATCTCTTTACGCGTTCTTTGATGTAGTCGGAAGTATCGTAAACAGCCTGATACACATACCACGCGCCAGCCTTTGCTGCAAGGTCGAGCACTTCGGGGTCGTCCTCGATGGTGTGGCTTATCCACTTTTTCTTCAGCGGTGCAATAGCCTTGAAAAGTTCCATTTCCCACTGCTTGTCCTGCGCCAGCGAGTTATCGACGATAAACAGACGGTTGTTGTCGATGCTTGCCATATCCTCAACCACCTTGTCGATTGGACGCGGACGGAACTTACGACCACCAAGATACGACACAGCACATGGATAGCAACTGAAACGGCATCCGCGCGAAGCGTGGAACAGGTCGACCATCTGCACGCCCTTGTGGTTGTACAGCTCGCGCTTGTAAAGGTCGCGACGGCAAGGACCTACCGATTCGATTGGCGGCTGGTTGCCCATATAGTTGTAAATCTTCTTCAAGCAGCCGTTTTTCCAGTCGATAATAACCTGCTCGGAACGACCTTCCGATTCGCCAAGGAATACGCTGTCAACATGGTTTACCATCTCCTCTGCGTGAAGCATAGTGGAAATACCACCAGCGATGACCTTCTTGCCACGCTTGTGATATTCGTCGGCAATAGCCCATCCGCGCTTTACCTGCGTTGTTAGCATCATCGATAGTGCCACAAGGTCGCATTCCTCGTCGAAGTCAATTGCCTCAACATTTTCGTCGGTAAACGAAATGTCAACATATTCGGGCAAAGTTGCGGCAAATGCCACCGGTCCGTGAGGCGGCAGGTTGAAGGTTGTCTGTCCGGGCAGCTTATTCCATTTCGGGTAAATCAGTTTCAGTTTTACTTTATCCATTATGATGTCGTTTTCTTAAAATTACAAATTTATATGTTATTTTTTATAGAGCAATGCTCGTTGATTTTTTTTACTATGACATTGTGTCCGACAAGAGCCTCGACAGTCTCGATTGCAGTAAGCGACACTCCGCAGAATCCGTGAATGTTAACATTCTGCCCTGTCAGGAACAAATTCTTTACCTTGGTTGCAACCGCCATCTGCGAAAGCATCAGATTGTGGCTATCCTTCTGGAATCCATATATCGAGCCTTCCTTATTGCCGAGAAAATCGCGGATTGTAAGCGGCGACGAGGCAAACGAAAATTCAATGCAGTCGCGGAAATCAGGATATATTTTCTCCATCACATCGAATACCTTTTCTGTGGTTTCTCTCTTCCACTGCTCGTATTCCTCGCCACGATGACCTGTCTGGGTGTTCTCCCATCTCTTTACCTCGCTGAAATCCATAAGACTGATTATTGCCATAGTCTCGGCAAATTCGCCTTGGTTTTCGACTGGCGGGGTAACATACATTATGCCATTCGGATATTCTATGCTATTGTTGTAGTAATAGTTAGCGTGGTTTAGGAATGGGAAGGCATTTTTCTTGAACTTAATGTAAACCTTGAAGCTTGAAGTCGATTCGGGAATCAGTTTCAATCGTTTCCTAAAAGCAGCAGGGAATGCGTCGCCACTGATGATTTTCATCAGCACATCGGGGTGGACATCGGAAATATAACTGTCGGCTATGTAGGAATTGCCATTCTTTGTCATAACTCTTGTAACTGCGTGGTCTTCAACCTCGATTTTTGTAACTTCCTCACTCGAAACTACCTCACCACCAGCCTCCTCTATAATTTTTTTCAGCATATCGACCATCTGCAGACCGCTACCAACAAACTGGAATGTACCTCCAATATGCAGTACGCTTAGCAGAGCATTGAAGAATGCCGGAGTAGTATCTTCCTCGCCACCGAAAAGCGGTTTCAGGTAACAAAGCACTCTTTTTAACTTTGGATTGTGTATGTATTTGTCAATTAGTTGGTTATATGGATTTTTGAAATCTTCGCTCAAAGATGTAAAATTCGGTTCCATCGACCTTTCGCGAATATAGAAAAGGTCTTCCTCCTGCGAAAGTTCAAACAGTTTGTCGATGTACTGCCTAATGTTTTCGGCTTCGTCGGGGAAGATTCCTGAAAGGTAATTCACAAGGTTTTCCTTGCCTTTGGGAAGATAATATGTAGCATTGTCGTCGGCAATTGTAACAATGTCGCAGGCTTTTTCGTCGGTAGGCATAAGGTTCAGTTTGTCTGCAATGCCAAGGTAGTCAAATAGTTTGTAAAGGTTGCCATCCTTGTTGAAACCGCCGAAAATATGCATTCCAGTTGCAAAATCCACTCCTTTGCGCCTGATTGTCTGCAAACCGCCACCTATTATGGCATTCTTCTCCAGAACTGTCACCTTGTAGTTCTCCTTGGCAAGCAAGGCACCGGTAACAAGACCGCCAAGACCTCCACCGATAATCAGCACCGACTTTTGCTTTGCTGAAATAACCGAATTATTTGCCTCCAACATCTGTTTCTTAACTACATCTTCGCCAAGCAGAGCCGAACAAACGTTCAAAGTTCCGACGAGTACGCCAAGTATTCCGTGTGCGTTTATGTTCTGTCCAACCAAGTAGAAATTCGGCAATTTTGTCTTGTACGACACGCGACCTGCCAAGCCCAAAGTCAAGTCCTTTGCCATACCGTACATCGAACCGCCCGGCGACAAGGTATAGTCACGGTAAGTAAGCGGTGTAGCCGTGTAATATTCCTCTATCTGCGACCTTATCCCAGGGAAATCCCTTTCAACGGCATCAAGCAGTTTTTCTGCCTTGGCGCGTTTAAATTCCTCGTACGATTCGCCTCGTTTTCCAACCTTGGTCTGCGACCATTTTGCAAGTTCATCGGCAAGCATATAGGCTAAGATAACACCACTACGAGCATACTTCTGCTCTTTTTCGTGGCAATGATGCATATACAGATAACCGCGCGGCCAAGTCGTGTCGTCGTAGTTTTCCATATCCCACGGCGACTTGCATGAGTAGCCGTAGAAATTGGTATTCATATACGGTACTTCCGACTTGAACTTCAAGAAAAGTGAAAATACCGACGGGGTGTTCTTTATCGACTCTATACGCGAATAGAACGACGGACGCAACTCCTTTCCTGTAAACATACTGCTCAACTGCATCGGATGCACATCGGAAATAAATACATCGCCATCGAACGACTCTCCGTTTTCCAGTTCAACGCGAGCCACCGAACCATTGTCGCAATGCGCCCTTACGACGCGACAACCAGTATAAATCTTTCCTCTGTTCGACTTTATCACTTCGGCAAGTGCCTTTGCTATGTTGTCACTTCCGCCCACAATCCTAAATGCGCTTCGGTTGTAGAAATTCGACACAAAGGCGTATGTAGAAAACGGTGTGCGGTCGCGTTGCGCAGCATAAAGCGACATGTCGCCCACAAGCACATTGCGTAAAGTAGGGTCAGTTATCACCTCATCGATTACCTCGTTGATGCTTGTTGTAAACAACCGCAAGTCGAGATGCGGATTCCTGTCGATACGGCTTAGGTCGTAGTATGGCGACTCCTGAGCAACCGTATCCACAAGTTGCCAGAAACGGCGAAGATTGTCCTTTTCGTTGGGAAAGCGTTGTGCCAGACTTTCAATCATCTGCTCGTGCCCGTTTGCAATGGAAAAACGTTCACCATCAAGCGAAATGGTATTGTACGAAGTGGTATCCATCCGCGAAACTTCAACCTTGTCCCTGATTCCAAGGAAGTTGAAATAGTTTGAAAGTACCTCGCCGTCGTCGAGACTGCCAACGAAATGCATTCCTGTCTCAAACTTAACGCCATTGCGCCAGAAACACTGCAAGCAACCGCCAATTTGTTTGGCCTGCTCGAATATGATTACATCGTAGCCGTTTTTCGCCAGCACCGCACCAGCCGACAAAGCACCAAGACCGCTTCCGATTATTATGCAACGACGTGTCATCTGCTTTCTCCTTTCAACGAATAATGCAAATTGGACGGTAGCGCTGTGCAATTTTGTGCAACTAGGTAATCGTCCTCGTTTTCGAACTCGTAATAAAACTCCTTATCCTTATGCGACAAAGCCAGCAACAATGGTATTTCGCCCTGTCCGACAGCATTGTACGACTTGTCGGCCTGCCATTTCTTCAAAGCACGGCGGCAACGCATTTCAATGTCGCGACCCTTGTACATATACTGGTACTTCACAAGTGGAACATAGAACTGCTCGTCTTCGATACGGGCGCACATCTCGGCAAAATGCTGCTGATAATAAGCACGCATTTCCGATGCAACAGCACGGGCTTCCTTGCCGGCAAACTTATCCACACCAATGCGCGGACAAATTTCCAAAGTAATCGCACCTTCACGCAATACTATGTCGTCCTTTGGCATAACTTCGTAAGCCCCGTGTATAAACAATGGCAATATGTCAATTCCAAGCTGTTGAGCAAGCAAGAATGCTCCGTTGCGGAATCGCCCAATCTTACCGTCGGGAGTACGTGTGCCTTCGGGGAATACCACTATCGAATATCCACGTTCCACCAGATTTTTGAGTTTCGGAAGATTCTCGTCGAAG
>CACWOG010000034.1 GCA_902762455.1 uncultured Bacteroidia bacterium
TATGAAAAAAATATTGCTGTTAGGATTTTTTGCAATTTTGTCTGTGATGGCAGTGTCGCAGGAATATAGGGCGCGTTTTATTGGAAAACTCAATGGAAATCAATATCAGCGTCTGGATAGTGTAAAGGTTACAAACAATACTCGTGGTTGGACAGAAATGGTGTATTATCCTGATACATTATATTATTTAAATGTTACTGTAAATGTTTCCGACAATGAAATGCAGACATTTGGATTTGAACAGAATGTACCAAATCCATTTAACTGCTATACTTCGGTAGAACTTGCCATTCCGCAGGATGAAAATGTAAAGTTGCAGTTGTTTGATGCCATAGGAAAGCAATGTGCAGAATTGAATGTCGCTCTGAATGCTGGTTCCCACAGGTTTGAAATTACAGCATCGAAACCGCAGACGTATATCTTGAAGGCAGTTGTTGGAGTTAAAACTTATTCGGTGCGTATGGTAAATGTTGGCAGTTGTGGCGGTGACGGCATAAAGTATGGAGGCTCATCGGATATTATTTCAAAACTTTATTCAAGGAATGAATTTGGCGTCAACGACAATATGGAATTTGTCGGTTATGCAACCATTGACGACGAGGTGGAGGAAAGCAGACCGTTTCCCATTGCATTGCATTTGAGCCTTGACATTATATTGCAGTTTACACATTATTCCAGGCCGAGTGTTGAAACGTTAGCTGCATCAGGGATACAAGTACACGGTGCAAATTTAAATGGCAATATAATATCTGATGGCGATTCTCCTATAATAGAGTGCGGTTTTGCCTATGGTACGGATTCCGTAGACTTGTCGTCAAATGTTATTGCTAGTTCAACAACAGGAAATTTTTCAGTTTATGTTTCTAGTTTGTCTGAAGCAACTACATATTATTATAAGGCATACGCAACAAATGCTGTCGGAACATCATACGGAGAAACTAAGATGTTTACTACGCGAACACAACCTATTCCAGAAGTAGAGACATATAGGTTCCCTGATGTGAGAGCTAATTGCGCGATAGTTAGAGGATATATTTATGGTGGCGCGTATGTAATATCTCGAGGTTTTGTGTATGGAACAGCTGCTGATGACCTTTCTTTTAGTGTTGAAAGTGGTTCTGGTATAGGTGATTTTTCGGCAATGCTTCCAAATCTAAATGCTGGTACTACATATTATTACCGAGCATTTGCAACGAGTTCTTCAGGTACTGGTTATGGTGGTATTTTGTCTTTTACAACGGAACAACAGTCTGGAGTCGTCAATGGTCAGGAATGGGTCGACCTTGGTTTGCCAAGCGGAACTCTTTGGGCAAGTTGCAATGTAGGAGCCAATTCACCCGAGGATTATGGTAATTATTATGCGTGGGCTGAAATTTCTACTAAAAGCAATTATTCGTGGGGTACATACGAGTATTGTAATGGCTCTTCATATTCACTTACAAAATACTGTGGAAGACAAAATTATGGCAATAATGGTTATACAGATACGCTTACACAAATTGAACTGTGGGATGATGTTGCAACAAATGATTGGGGCGGAGGCTGGAGGATGCCTACAAGTTCTGAATTAAACGAGTTGTACAATAATTGTACTGCGACATGGACCACGCATAATGGTGTGGATGGAATGCTATTTTCTGCAACGAATGGAAATAGTATTTTTTTCCCAGCATCAGGACGGGCTACTAATAGCCAAACGACTTTAGAAAATGGTTACTATTGGTCTAGGTCGCTTTGTAGAACGTCCCCATCATCTTCATATTCATTATTTTTCAATAGTGATGGATATGTAGTTGCCGATACGGTTATGGCGCGTTGCGAAGGTTTTGTTGTTCGCCCTGTAAGGCGTACAATAAGTTTGGTGGCAACTGTTGTTACAGGAGATGTTGAGTCTATAACATCTGGCAGTGCAATATTTAATGGTAGGAATTATGATCCTCAAATTGTTGAAACTATTTTTGGCTTTTTATATGGTACTGATGCCGATAATCTTACAGGAAATGTTTTGTCGGATGGAACATATGCTGACGGAGGATTTTTGATAGCAGCTGCAACCGACCTTATGCCTTCAACGACTTATTATTATAGAGCCTATGCAACCAATGTTTATGCTTCTTCATGTGGGGAAATCAAGTCGTTTGTAACTAATGCGGCTTCATCGGTATCTTATAGTCCTGCATCAGGTTTTGTAAATGGTCACGGATATGTTGACCTAGGTTTGCCAAGCGGTACGTTGTGGGCTACTTGTAATGTCGGTGCAAGCAATCCTAATGAGCACGGCAGTTCGTTTGCTTGGGGAGAGACTAATACTAAACCTCGTTATGCTTGGTCAACATATAGGTATTGCAATGGTACGGAATCTAGCCTTACAAAGTATTGTAACAATTCTAATTATGGAAATAACGGCTATACTGATAATTTGACAATATTGCAACCATTAGATGATGCTGCTACTGCTAATTGGGGGACAAATTGGAGAACACCTACTGAAAATGAGTTTACCGAATTGCGAAATAATTGTACATCAGTATGGGTAACAATAAATGGTGTAAATGGAAGGTTGTTCACAGGACCTAATGGAAATAAAATTTTTCTCCCTGCGGATGGGTGTTTCTGGGGTTTTGATTCTTCTAGTAATACTCATTATAATAATGTTCATTCTGATATTAACATAGTAGCTTTATACTGGACAAATACTCTGTATAATGGTAATGCAAATTCGGCACATCATTTCGCTTTTGATGCTTCTGAATTTAGAATTTGCGACCATCCGCGTTGCGATGGGTTCTCGGTTCGTCCTGTATGTACAAATCCCAATAAATAGCGTTCTATCTATTTCGGATTAAAAATACTTTTTTATTTTGTTATTCTTCTTCGATACCCTTTTCCCTTGCAGCGCGTTTGCGTTCAAGTTGGTTAAGAATAATCTTTCTCAGTCGCATCGACTTTGGGGTGATTTCAATCATTTCGTCCTCGTTGATGTATTCCATTGCTTCTTCGAGCGAAAAACGCACTGGCGGAGCAATCTGTACCTTTTCGTCGGAACCTGCAGCACGCACATTCGATAGTTTCTTAGTCTTGGTGACGTTTACGCCGATGTCGTTGTAGCGAGTGTTCTCACCGATAATCTGACCTTCGTAAACTTCTTCGCCAGGGTAGATGAAGAACTTGCCACGGTCTTGCAGTTTGTCGATTGAGTAGGGGATTGCTTGTCCTGTTTCGATGGCGATAAGCGAACCGTTACGACGAATGCCGAGTTCGCCCTTCCAGGGTTCAAATGCATCGAAGCGGTGCGACATTACTGCTTCGCCTTCGGTGGCGGTGAGAAGTACGTTTCTCATACCTATAAGTCCACGCGATGGAATGCGGAAATCAAGATTACTGCGGTCGTTGCGGCTTTCGATGTTTACGATTTCGCCCTTGCGCTGTGTAACAATTTCGATTACCTTTCCTGCAAAGTCGTCGGGAACCTGAATCGAAAGTTCTTCAACAGGTTCGCATTTCTGACCGTTGATTTCCTTTATGATAACGCGCGGTTGTCCGAGCTGGAGTTCAAAACCTTCGCGGCGCATAGTTTCGATCGACAAGTGCAAAATGCCTCGTCCATAAACCGTGAACTTGTCTGCCGAGTCGGTATCTTCGACGCGCAGGGCAAGGTTCTTTTCGGTTTCCTTATAAAGACGGTCACGCAACTGACGAGAGGTAACATATTTGCCTTCTCGACCGAAGAACGGTGAGTCGTTGCTTGCGAAGAGCATGCTCATTGTTGGTTCATCTACTTTGATTGTGCTTAACGGTTCGGGTTCGAGGTTGTCGCAAACGGTGTCGCCGATGTCGAACGACTCAAGTCCGAGCAGAGCGCAGATTTCGCCTGCAAATACCGGTTCCTTTGTCTTTTCCTTTGCAAGACCTTCGAAGCGGTAAAGTTCCTTGATGGTTGACTTTATGATGGTTCCGTCGCCCTTGGCTACCGAAACCACGTCGCCAGCCTTTATGCTTCCGCGTGTTACCTTGCCGATTGCAATACGACCGGTGTACGACGAATAGTCGAGGCTTGTGATTCGCATCTGCAACGAGCCTTCGGGGTATTGCTGAGGCTTTATGGTGTCGATGATTACATCAAGCAAGTGCGAAACGTCGTTGGTTGGAGTCTTGTAGTCAGGTCCCATCCAACCTTGCTTTGCCGAACCATAGACTACGGGGAAGTCGAGCTGGTCGTCGTCGGCATCGAGACTGCACATAAGTTCGAAGACCTTTTCAACGGTTTCTTCGGGATTGCAGTTGGGCTTATCCACCTTGTTAACAACTACTATAGGCTTCAGTTTGAGTTCCAATGCCTTCTGCAGAACGAAACGTGTCTGTGGCATAGGACCTTCGAATGCATCGACGATAAGAAGTACGCCGTCGGCCATATTCAGCACACGTTCAACCTCTCCGCCGAAGTCGGAGTGACCGGGTGTGTCAATTATGTTAATCTTTACACCTTTATATCTTACCGATACGTTTTTTGAAAGGATTGTAATTCCTCGTTCGCGTTCAAGTTCGTTGCTGTCGAGTATCAGTTCTCCAACCTTTTGGTTGTCCCTGAACAATTTTCCCTGATATAAAATCCTGTCAACCAATGTGGTTTTGCCGTGGTCAACGTGTGCAATGATTGCTATGTTCCTAATGTCTTCCATCGTCTAAAAAAATGTGGGCGCAAAATTACAACAAATTTCCGTACCATTTCATATTTTTTTTGTGCTTTCGCTTTGGAAAATGCAGAGTGACCTGTTCTTTTTCTGTTGAAAAAACATTTTCTATTATTAAAAAATGATGTTGTCAAATCTTAAAAAAAATGTAATTTTGTCGCAATAAATAAATTAAATTACAGATGAAGTTTTTTATTGATACTGCAAATCTTGAACAGATAAAGGAAGCTCAGGCATTGGGCGTTCTCGATGGTGTAACTACCAATCCGTCGTTGATGGCGAAGGAAGGTATTGCCGGTAAGGAAAATATTATGAATCACTATCTTAAGATATGTGAAATCGTTGATGGTGATGTAAGTGCCGAAGTTATCAGTACCGACTACGAGGGTATAATCCGCGAAGGCGAAGAGCTGGCTGCTTTGCATCCGCAGATAGTTGTAAAGGTTCCGATTATAAAGGACGGAATCAAGGCGATAAAGTATTTTTCGTCGAAGGGCATCCGTACAAACTGCACTTTGGTGTTCAGTGTCGGACAGGCATTGCTCGCTGCTAAGGCTGGAGCAACCTACGTTTCTCCGTTTATCGGTCGTCTTGATGACAACTGCACCGACGGCTTGCAGCTCATTGGCGACATCGTTGACATGTATCAGCGTTACGGTTTCAAGACTCAGGTTCTCGCAGCTTCGATTCGTCACACAATGCACATTATAGGAAGTATGCAGATGGGTGCCGACGTGGCAACTTGTCCGCTCAATGCTATTCTTGGTCTCTTGAAGCACCCGCTTACCGATGCTGGTTTGCAGAAATTCCTCGAAGACTATCACAAACTGAACAAGTAGATGTCAGTTCTTATAAAGATACATCCCGACAATCCTGCCGAACGTCTGGTGAAGCAGGCAGTCGAAATTCTGCAAAAGGGCGGAGTGATAATTTATCCTACCGACACCGTTTACGGAATGGGGTGCGACATTACCAAGCCGAAGGCTGTTGAACGTGTTGCCCAACTTAAGGGAATTAAGGTGGAAAAATCTAATTTTTCGTTTATTTGCGAGAGTTTGAGCCATCTTTCCGATTATACCAAGCCAATCGACAATTCCATCTTCAAGATGATGAAGCGGAACCTGCCGGGTCCGTTCACTTTTATCCTTGAGGCAAACAACAATGTGCCTAAAATTTTGAAGCAGAATAGGAAAACTGTAGGTATTCGTGTTCCTAATAACAAGATAATCACAGAAATAGTTAGGATGCTTGGTAATCCAATCCTTACCACATCGTTGCGCATTGACGACGACATTGTTGAATATCCCACTGACCCCGAGCTAATCTACGAGGACTATAGAAATAGGGTAGATGCTGTAATTGACGGTGGTGCTGGAGGTCTGATTGCTTCGACGGTGATAGATTGTACAGGCGGTGAACCTGAAATTGTGAGGATGGGTAGTGTAGAGCCTGATATTTAAAATGTTAAATATTTTGATTGGGAAATATATTTTTCTTAACTTTGTGAAATTAAATTAATTGTAATATGGCAGGTAAGTTTATTAAGTTTTTTATGGTTGCTGCATTGCTTTTTGTGGCTACTTTTTCTTTTGCAGGTCCGTTGGATCTCGTAATTACGACAAGTGAGCGCGAAGTTCATTTATGTGTTGGCGGAGGATGCAATTTGAAGGTTTATGCTACCGATACAACAGGTGAAATCACAGATTTTCGGTATCAGTGGTTTTATAGTTCGGTGCCAATCCTTACTACGGATGATGGTTGGAATGAAATTGCGGGAGCTAATATAGACACTTTGCCCTTGGCAAACGTATCGGTGCAAAGTACAGTAGGAAATGTAGGTTACTACTACTGCAAGGTTTCTTTCGGATTCAGTAGTTATAGGAAGTCGGGTGTTATACACGTTGATGTTGCTTCGGCAAGGCCGACTATTGAAAGTGTTTCTGCACCCAACGTTGTGTGCGAAGGAGCTCCGCTTGATATGGTGGCTTCTGGATTACAAGGTCATCTGTCAAGGATGTGGTATTTTGGCGATGAGATAATTTCTCGTGGTAATGCCTATCATGTGGATGAAGCTTCGTTGGAAGACGCAGGTGAATATAGATTTGTCGCTGCCAATGCTTGCGGTGAGACAGAGTATGGCCCATATCAGATTTCTGTTACAGAGTTGCCTCGTATTGTAACCCAGCCACGTAGTGCTGCTCTCTGCGGTGGCGACGACCTTACGTTTAGGGTTGTTGCAACTGGTACCGACTTGCAGTACCAATGGTATTACAACAATGCTCCTTATCCTTCCGAAAATACATCGGCAACAACCAGTACTCTTGTGATAGAAGATGCTAACCCCGATCCGGAATTCTATTCTAACACTTTCAATGTGCAGGTATCAAATGCTTGTGCAACGGTAACATCGAGAAGTGTCGGGTCTATAGTTAGTGCCGTGCCAAATATTGTCGGACACCTTGAGTCGGCAGCATTATGTGCAGGAGAAACTGTTACGCTTTCTTCTGATGCTACAACGAGTTACCCGACCGACACTCTAACATACCAGTGGTTCCTTAATGGTCGTCCGGTAGAAGGAGAAGAAGCAAATATAATTACCTTCGATATGGATTCGACTCATATGGGCGAATACTATTGCGAGGTTACAAATGGCTGTGGAACAGTATCAAGTGAAAGGGCTTACATTATGGTTAAGATGCCACCTACAGTGGAGACTCAGCCACAGGATGTTTCTGTATGTGCAGGTGAAGAAGGTCGCCTTTTCACAAAGATTACGGGCATTGAACCAATATCATATACTTGGTTGAACAGCAATGGTGACGGACTTGACTTTACCGACATTACAACATCTAATACGACTGGCGTTCATACCAATACTTTGATTGCTAATCCTGCTTCCGATGCACACGAGCGTTATTATTACTGCTATGCAACAAATGAATGCGGTTCGGTTCGTACCGACACTGTTTTTATGACAGTAACATACGAATTGGATGTATATCCTAACTTGTATGAACAGCCGTATTCTCCATTTTCATTCTGTACTGGCATCGATACTGTTATAACTGTTGCTGATAAATTGTATGAGGGAACAGATCTTATTGATCCGGATGACATCGAAGGATTGGGAATCACGTTTGCTTGGCATAAGGTTGGTGAAACAGAAATCATTTCGACAGAACCATACATTCATTTCGCAAATGTAAGTGAGGACGATGAGGGACAATATGTATGTGATATAACAAATGCATGTGGTGTACATACCGAAAATCCATTTCAGATAATTGTTAAGAGTTCTCCGCAAATAGTAGGACAGCCTCAAGATTTGGAGGTTTGTGAAGGAGAATCCCTTGATGTTACCGTTTCTGCAACTGGTGATAACTTGACTTATGCTTGGTATCGTAATAATGGTGATGGTTACCAGTTCCTTGGTGAAGGTGATGTGACCAACCAGGGTTCAACATATCACGCTCCAACTGTTGCTGTGGCGTATGGTGGATCATATTACTGTGTAGTAAGGTCTGGAATTGAATGCGGAATGCAGTATTCTGATACGGTAATGGTTTCTGTTGGAACTTTGCCTCGTATTACAATGCAGCCAAGACCTGCCGTGATGGCATTGTGCGAAGGTGAAGAGTACGGACTTGGAATGAGAGCTACAGGAGAAGGCATTCACTATCAGTGGTACAATAATGGCGTGGCTTTGGCTGGTCAGACAACCGATAGTTTGCATATTGCTGCCGTTACAAGGGATAACGATGGCGTTTTCTATTGCATCGCTTCAAATGCTTGTGATGAGGCTCGTACAAATAATGCAAGCCTTACAGTAACCAATGCTCCAGATATGACTCTCGGTCCCGATTTGCATCCTTGCCGTGGAGAATCTGTCGTTCTTGAACCTCAAGGTCAGGATGAGTACGGACATTATTCGTGGAATTTTGGAACCTATGGCTATCAGCCTACTTTGACTGTTACACTTGGTGGCACTTATATTCTTGAAGTTTCAGATTCCGCACACGGAAGTTGCGTGGCTCGTGATACCGTAGTTGTTACTTTCCACGATTATTTTGACATTGCTTTCGATACTACACCGATTGTTACTTGTGGCGAGTTTGTTCTCAATGCTGGTGCAGGTGCCGCCGAATACATTTGGAGTACAACTGCTATTACAAGTTCAATTACTGTCGGCATGAATGGCTACTATATGGTTACCGTGGATGGTGACGGATATGGCTGTACTACTTCGGCTGGTGTAGAAGTTACAATAGGCGAAGAACTTGTTATCAATCTTGGCGATGACATAACTGCTCCAGTTGATTCTGAAGTTGAAATTGGTGTTCCGGCAGTATTTGACTCATATATATGGAACACTGGATTTACCGGACCAAAACTGACTGTTAATGGTGAGGATTATGGAATAGGTAATCATACTTTCTGGGTTATGGTTACTAGTGGCGGATGCGAGGCCAAAGACACTATAACAATTAATTTCATCGAAGGCGGTTATGTTGATATGGAATCTATGCCGGTACTCAATATCTATCCTAATCCAGCAAGCGACTATGTAAACATTGTTTCTGAAAATGCTGAAATCAGCGAAGTACAGGTTTACGATATGGTTGGCAGGTTGGTTGTCAGCAGACAGGTTGCCGATGAATCGCTCACCCTTAATGTTGCCGGAATGGTTGACGCTACATATTTCGTAAGGGTAATCTATACCGATGGAAAGGCAAGTGTCAGCAAGCTTATAATAAATAGGTAATGAAGAAATCTAATATTAAGAACAGAATCAGAGGTGCTTACTTTACTTCGGTAGTAAGCATCTCGCTTGTTTTGTTGCTGCTTGGAATCGTCGGCTTGCTTATGCTCAACGCCAAGCAGATGTCCGACTATGTGAAGGAGAACTTGTGCTTCTCGCTTATTATAAACGATGATGTTTCCGAACCCGACATCAAGCAGTTTCAGAAGTCGTTGGATACACACGAATTTATCAAGTCAACCGAGTATATAACCAAGGACGATGCTGCAAAGCAACTGCAAGAAGAACTGGGAGAGAACTTTATTGAGACATTGGGATACAATCCTTTGTCACCGACAATAAATGTCTATTTGAACTCCGATTATGCAAGTCCCGACAGCATAGCAAAGCTTGAGGGCTTCTTCCTGTCGAAGTCAAATATAGTAAACGAGGTTTCGTATCAGCAGAATCTTGTAAACCTTATTCACGATAATATCAAGAAGGTAAGCATTATCTTGTTGGCATTAAGTGCGTTGTTCTTCCTTATTTCGTTTGCTCTGCTCAACAATACCATTCGTTTGCAGATATATTCAAAGAGATTTATCATCAATACAATGAAGCTTGTCGGAGCAAAGAAAGGCTTTATTCGCCGTCCGTTTATTGCATCGGGAGCATTGCAGGGACTTGTAAGTTCCATAATTGCAATTGCCTTGCTTTACGGAATTATTTACTTTGCAAACTCTCAGCTTGAAAACATTATGGGTTCAATCGACCCGTGGATTATTGCATTGCTGTTTGTGGCTGTTGCTGTGATTGGAGTGTTGCTGTGCGTATTTGCGACATTGCTTTCGATTAACAAGTATTTACGTTTGAAAACAATAAATCTGTATTACTAATATGATACGCAGGAAAGAAGAAGCCGAAGTTATTGATGTTGAAAAAGCACAGGGTGGCAACGGCCATATTTTCAAGAATATGATGGTGAATGCTAACGAGATGTGCGGCAAGGGACATATGGTTGCCCGTATTGTTCTTCCGTCGGGAAGTAGCATTGGCGAACACCCACATACCGAGGATGCCGAATTGTATTATATCTTGAAGGGCGAAGTCGTTGTTACCGACAACGACAGGACCGAAGTTCTGCACGCTGGCGATGCATTGTTTACAGGAAACGGCAATCGTCATAGCATAACCAACAAGACCGATGAGGATGTGGAATTTCTGGCGGTAATACTTGGTTAATGGAACCTTCAAATTATCAAATAACAAAAAAAGCGACCAGAAGTCGCTTTTTTTGTTAGAACATATTCAATTCCAGTTTTGCTTCTTCGCTGAGCATTTCGGTTGACCAAGGTGGGTCGAAAACAAGGTTTATGTTTACCGACTTTACGCCTTCGATGTTTTTCACTGCATCGCGTGCCCACATTACAAGGTCTTCGGCCATTGGGCAGTTGGGAGCGGTCATTGTCATGTCTATTTCAACGTCGTTGTTGTCGCTGATGTCGATGCGATAGACAAGTCCGAGTTCGTAAATGTTAATGTTTATTTCGGGGTCCTTTACTGTGCGCAAAGCTGCGATTATGTCCTGTTGCAATTCGAGTCGTGTCTTCATCTGCTTACTTTTTTGAGTATGCCAAAGCGTATATCTTTATCTGTTTTACCATCGACAGCAGTCCGTTTGAGCGGGTAGGGGACAAGTGCTGGGTAAGACCTATCTTCTCGATGAAGTAAAGGTCGGCATTTAGTATGTCCTCGGGTGTCTGGTTCGACATCACCTTTATCAGCAACGAAGCAATACCTTTGGTAATGATGGCGTCGCTGTCGGCTGTAAAAACAATCTTACCATCGACGAACTCGGCGTTGAACCACACTTTCGACTGGCAGCCTTTGATAAGGTTGCTGTCGGTGCGGTGCGCCTCGTCGAATGCAGGAAGTTCGCCACCCAGTTCGATTAGGTAGGCGTACTTGTCCATCCAATCCTCAAAGACGGAAAAATCTTCGATTATTCCGTCTTGAATTTCATTTATTGTCATTTTCGGACTATAATATAGCTTCGAGTTTTTCTATTAACTGTGATTCTGGAACTGCACCGACAACGCGGTCAACAACCTTTCCGTCCTTCAGGTAGATAACAGTTGGCACGTTTCTGATGCCGAACTTCATTGGCAGGTCGCCAGCTTCATCGATGTCAACCTTTGCAACGATAGCCTTACCTTCGTAAGTGTTGCTCATCTTTTCAATATATGGCTTAATAACCTGGCATGGACCACACCAAGTTGCACCGAAATCCAATACTACTGGCAAATTGGTCTTGCCAATAACTTCTTCGTAGTTCTGTTCTGTAATTTCTAACATAGTCGTATTAATTTATTGTTGCAAAATTATGCTTATTATTGGCATTTTCTGTTTTCCGTAACACAATATTTTTTAACATCGGATGTATTTGTTGTTAATATCTTCGAATTTTCAAATCCTCAACCTTTAGCTCAGCGTAGCTAAATTTTCAAATCGTAAATCGTACTTCGTAAATAATCTTTACTTTTGCGTGTAAATATTTTTGCAATGGAAGAAGAAAAATACATAGTCCGTTACCTTGTGATTCGTTTCAGCAGCATTGGCGACATTGTGCTTACTACGCCAGTTGTGCGATGCTTGAAACAGCAGGTCGAAAATGCCGAGATACATTTTCTCACTAAGCCTGCAAATGCGGGAATATTGGAGACAAATCCGTATATCGATGAGGTTCACACGTTGAAGAATACATACGCTGAAACCATTGATGAACTGCGCGAAATCCCTTTCGACTATGTAATAGACTTGCAGAAAAACCTTCGTTCCAAGCGCATAATCAACAAGTTGAAAATTCTGGATTTTTCGTTTCCAAAACTCAATTGGCAAAAATGGCTTGCGACGTCTTTCTTGAAAATCAACAAATTACCCGATATACATATTGTTGACAGGTATCTGACTGCCACTCGTCTGTTCGATGTTCACAACGACGGCAAGGGACTTGACTATTTTATTCCCGAAAATGAGGAAGTTGATACAAAGTCGGCTTTTGGCTTGGATGCAAATACCTATGTTGCACACGCAATCGGCGGTCAGCACGCAACTAAGCGTATGCCAAGGGAACTTATTTCGCAGATATGTGGTAAGTTGAATGCACGAGTCGTGCTTCTTGGCGGAAACTCCGATGTGGAAGCAGCCGAATATATTTGTGCCGAGAATGAGAACTGCATAAATCTTTGCGGAATGCTTTCTCTCTCGCAGTCGGCTTCGGTGGTAAGGCAGGCGAAGTATGTTATTACGCACGACACAGGACTTATGCACATTGCGGCGGCGTTCAAGAAGGATATTGTTTCGATATGGGGCAACACCATTCCTCAGTTCGGTATGACACCGTATATGGCAGGGGAGAAGTCCAGGATATTTGAAGTCAAGGATTTGAAGTGCCGTCCGTGTTCGAAACTGGGTTACGAGAAGTGTCCGCGCAAGCATTTTCGCTGTATGAACGACCAGAACATTGATGAGATTGTTGAGTATTGCAATAAGATTTAATTAATATAATATATAGGTGTATGAAATATCAGTACCGTACGCAGGGAACTTGTTCCGAGATGATTGAGTTTGAGATTGTTGATGGAAAATTGCACAATGTGCAGTTTTATGGCGGTTGCCACGGCAATTTGCAGGGAATTGGCAAGTTGGTTGAAGGAATGGATGCAAATGAGGTGATTGCAAAGCTTGGCGGAATCCGTTGTGGATACAAGGATACTTCCTGTCCCGACCAGTTGAGCAAGGCGATTGGTGTGGCATTGAAGAAAATGTGATAAAAAAACATCCAGAATACTTTGTAGCATAAAAATTATAATTAAATTTGGCATCGCAAAATTTTGAACTAATTAAAAGCCGATGGGTCCGATGGCATATAACTGGGCATATATTTTATGAAGAAAATTTTACTTTTTGTTGTGTCTGTCCTTGTAGCAGCAACAATGTTTGCACAAGGTGCAGCTAAGAGCGAAATCCAGTGCATGGATTTGAATTCAAGAATGGAGCGTGGTACTCGTGATGCATCGGACTGGGGTACTTTTACCAATTTTACGGCAACCGACATGAATGGCGTTTCCCACAATATCCAGAGTTATTTGGATCAGGGGAAATATGTTGTAATTGACTTTTTCTGCGCATGGTGCGGTCCTTGCTACTCTTTCCACCAGACACGAACTTTGGAAAATCTGTATAACACCTATGGTCAAGGTGGAACCAATGAGTTTGTTGTGCTATATGTTGAAGGAGAAACAACCAATACGGCAGCCCAGATTTCGGGAACGTCAACTGGAAGCAACTATGCAGGAGCTTCTGCTGGCGATTTCACAAACGGTGGCACCAATCCTATTCCGATTATCGATGCTAGAACTAACCTCGTATATAATGTTTCGATATATGATGGCTATGTTCCAAGAGTATATCTGTTCTGCCCGTCAGGTTATGTTTATCAAATGTATGGTGTTGTCGGAAATTCAGCCCAAGCATATTACAATTTTGCAACATCAAGTTGCCCAATAGAAAATTCGTTGCCACAGGTTGACATAATTGCACCTGACCGTGTTGTTCTTGGAGAATCTGCTAGCATATCACCGTATGTTGTAAGCGTTAGTGACGTTGTTTCATACCAGTGGTCATTTGACGATGGTACTCCTGCACTGGCAACTTCTAGAACAGCAAATGTCACATGGAATACACTTGGAACTAAAACTATAAATGTTACAGTAACTAATGAATATGGAACAGCAACAGATACAAAGACCGTTGAAGTTTATGATTGTTCAACAGCAGTAATTGATGAGTTTCCATTTACAGAAAATTTTGAAAATGGTGAAGGATGCTGGGACTTCATAAGTATGAATACTTCAAATGCAGACGAACTAGGTGTGTTGGAATATAGTGATGGTATGCATGGCGCTGTGTTCAACAGTTATTACAGTGCAAGCAACTATAACCAGTATATGATTTCACCCGAATTGGATCATATTGGAACACTTACTCTTACGTTCAAGTATAAGAAGAGTTCTAGCAATAGTACTGGAGAAAAATTCTATGTGAAGTATTCGACAACGGATGCGCAGACTTCAAGTTTTACAACTCTTGGTTCGATGGTTACAGCAAATTCAACGAGCTGGCAGACCTATACGGGTACACTACCTGCTAATGCAAAGTATTTTATGATTAATTATAATACCAATTATCAGTATTATTTGTTTGTAGATGACTTGAGCTTAACGGAAAATATTCCTAACTATACTGTTACAGCAACTCCAGATGATGCAGAACACGGTTCTGTAACAGGTGGCGGTTCGTATCCTATGTTAACCGAGGTTACTTTGACGGCCACACCTGCAGAAGGTTATGTGTTTGAAAAATGGAGCGATGACGATGCTACAAATCCACGTATATTCGCGGTAACATCTGATGTTACTCTTACTGCAAACTTTGTTGAGTCTGCTTCGGCAACAACTTACACTCTTGCTTTGAATGTTGACGAAAACTCCACTGATATGGGTGTGGTAGCAGGTGCTGGTACGTATGTTGAAAATGCAAGAGTCCAGATTTCTGCGATACCAAATACCGGATATCATTTTACAGCTTGGAACGATGATAATACCGATAATCCAAGGACAGTAGCAATGGATGCAGACAAGGAATTTACTGCTTCGTTCGCTATCAATACATACGACATCACAGTGGTTTCTGCTAATGAAAATCAGGGAACAGTAGCAGGTTCTAACACATATAACTATAATGATGTTGCCGAAATTTCTGCAACTCCGGCAGAACATTATCATTTGCAATATTGGAGCGATGGAAATACAGAAACTTCAAGATCAATAACTGTTACCGAAGATTTGTCGTTGACTGCATATTTTGCTGTTGACCAATATGCTGTGACCGTTGGTGTTGACGATGCTTCTCATGGTACAGTATCTGGCGCTGGTCAGTATTTGTACAACGCAAATGCTATAATATACGCTGTTCCCATAAAGAAGGAAGTTGGTACATCATGGCATTGTGCTACAAGAAACTCTGGAAGTTGCTTATTGACCACGACATGACCCGCGCAGACCTGCGCGAGGCGACCGGCATCGCCCCCGCCACGATCTCCAAGATGTCCAGGGGCGAGTCCGTCGGCGCGAATGTCCTTGAACGCATCTGCGAATCGCTGCAATGCGACATCGGCGACATCGTCAGCTACGTGCCGGAACCATCCGCTTCACCCAAAGGCAAGGCAGCGCCACCATCTGCGGCGAAAGGTCCCAAGTGATGAAGGTCAAGCCATGTGCTTTATTTGCTTTGTCTGCTGCCGGGGCGTTTGCGCTCCGGGCGGTTGAGTTCATGGTAACTCAGATGACGGTGTCGCCGTGATTTCGAGGCTCTGGACAGCGTTTCTCCTCACCCTCGCGTGCGCGTCGGCAATCGCGTGGCTTGTCGCGCTCATGCGCGAGAAGGGCCTGCGTCCGGCGCGGAGAGTGAGGGCGGTGTTCAGGGACCAGCCCGTGGCGGGACGCGTCTTCCTTGCCGTGTTCGCTTTTGTCTTCTGGGTCGTCGCCAGCAGCAAGCCGCCGGCGGGCGGCAACCGCGGCGTCACGCCCGTCGCGGGCGACTGGGAGGACTTCACGCCCATCACCTCGACGAACACGACGCGGACGCTGGACGGCGACGATTTCCGCCGTGGCTTCGTCCTGGCGCGCGTCGGCACGGGGGAGGCGTTCACCTTCGCCGCCCCCGACGGAGCGAACGTGTGCGCCGACTGGCGGGCGTTCGGCGCGGCGGAGGACTGGATGTACGTCGCCTTCACCAACTGGACGGTTCAGGTCGGCACGAACGCGGTGGACAGGCTGCGCATCCATTCCGACGGCTGGGTGAAGGCGACCGCGTCGCACATGCCGCGTTTCTGGCCGTTCCGCGCCTCGCTCGGCATCGTGCCGCAAGCCAACTGGCCGCTCGTCGCCGGGAACGAGAATACCGCGCCGGAAGACCTCGCGCCCAGCCAGTTCTGGCATTTGGTCACGCCCTCGAACACGCTCCAGCTCACATGGCAGAACGTGCTTCTCGACCGCCTCACGAACAACCCCGTCAGCGTCCAGATGGAAGTCTGGCCGTCTGGCCGCTTCACCTACCGCTACGACCTCTCCCGCCTCGACGTCGAAGAAGTGACGAACGTCCTCGTGGGTGCATGTCTCGGCGGCCTCGAATGGACGACGAACTCCATCCCGGCCAACCTCACCTCGCTTGCGTTCTACCCGCTTTCGCCGGAGGACGCCGCGAACGGGGACAGGGACGGCGACGGGCTTTCCCTCCTCGACGAGCTGTTCGCGTTCGGAACCGATCCCGACCTCCGGGACTCCTCCGGCGACGGCATCTCCGACGGCGAGGCCGTGTCCCTGGGACTCGATCCGCTCCTGCGGCACGTCCCCGACGCGGACATCCTCGCGCGCGTGGCCTCGTCCGCCACGAACGAGGCGTTCCTCGCCGGGAACGTCGTCTCGACGAACGTGCTCGCCGCGTGGGCTCTCCTCGACGGATTCGCCGCCGACTGGCCGTCGGGGGCGACGAACGTCCTGTGGGAGCGGTCGTTCGACGTCGAGCGCACGAGCGCGTGGCAGCAGTACTTCGTCTCGGCCTCGCCGTCCAACGCCGCGCCGTGGTGCCTTGACGGCCTGCTGCTCGAGTGGGCTGTGGACGGCGAGACGCGCGGCTCGCTCGCCGTCTCGCCAGCCGGCGACAGCTGGCGTGTGCCGCTCGCGCCGGACGAGTTCCCGACCAACATCACCCTGCGCCTCCGCGCGACGGGCGCGGGCGGGGTGCGCTGCCCGACGCCGCTCCACCTCGCCGCCTACGCGCCGGACTTCCGCGTCGACGGCGG
>CACWOG010000035.1 GCA_902762455.1 uncultured Bacteroidia bacterium
ATCTTGGCGCACTGGAAACCGATGTTTGAATACACATAGCGGTCGTTTATTACGAATTTGCCTTCGGCAAGCCAAGCGTTTATCTTCGGTGCCATATTGTAGCGGTCGCCAGCAAAGAGCAACGACACCAGATAAGGGTTCACATCGCCGATTCCACCAAACTCGCCACGCAGGAAACGGTTTATCATCTCGCCGAAAATCTCCGAGTCGCCTGTGGGGAAATGCACATATTCAACCTTCTTGCCTTCTGATTGCAAATATCTTGACAGCAAATCCACCTGTGTTGACTTGCCTGCTCCGTCAAGACCTTCGATTACGATAAAAGCCATTTCAATCCTCCGACATTAAAGTGCCAAAGTTAAGAAAACTTTTAGAAATAAAAAATAAGGAAAAACAAATATTTATGCCCTAAAATATGGATGCGATTGTTATTAAATTTTTAGTGAGATTATGGTGGGTTTTATAGCTGGCTCAAGGTTTGTGTTTGGCGGATAAAATATCCTTATATTCGTACCTTCGGGAGTACAAATCCCGAAGGACAGAGGACAGAGATGTGCATATTCAAGGCAGAGCCTTGTAGAAACTAGGTTGCAGGCAAGAGCCTACGACTATCTTGGGGATATAGTCCCCCTAATTATTGTACGGCTTATGCGTTATGTAATAATTGTCTGTCCACGGCGGGAATTTCAAGTGTTTGGTGTACATTCCTCTTGATATGGAATCGAGAGTTTCGGAACCAAAAGCCTTCGACCGGAACTCCGTACAGCGAGAAGCGACAAGTCCATACGCCTTTCCGCCACTTAACTTTGAACTTTCGTCAATATAAACGTTTGTGAATATCGGTCTGTCCTGCGCAATTCCGCTAGTAGGCTTCGTGACCTGTATATAAGTATAAAGGTTTTCATCTCCAGACGATACAGCAAACGTAATGCAATCTGGCATATTAACTAACCTCTTGACAATAGTTTCATCGTTATTGTTTATTTGCGCTGCCAACGAACTATAGAACGAAGCTACGCTAAAAGCAAGTTCAACCGCTGTATATGTATTCACAGAAGTCTTATAAGTTTGGTTGCTATATATATTTATGCTTTTCTTGACAGTGTCTCCCGTATTCCTTATTTCCAGATAGTTGAAATAAACATTGACTTCCTGTAGATTTGCATTTTGACCAGGGTTGTATTTTATTGTATAATCGTTGCTATATCTTGCTAGGTCAATCTTAGGAGCGCGAGCATCAGGAACAACAATACTGCAACCATCAACAACTTGCGTTTCACCCTTTGCTATAATTCTGCCATTGTCGATATTAACTTCAAGCTCGTATGTATAACCGTCGGTAAGTTCTGGGCGGCCAACCCAAATAGTATTGCGGTCGCTTGCAAAATAACCGTTATCCTTTGGAATGCTGTCAGAAGGCCAGAAATTCCAAGTCTTTAGAATAGATTTTCCTTGCTTTCTATGAAGTTTCACCTGCACGTCGCAGTCGTAGAACAACGAATCGGACACCGTAGCCATTTCGGAGGCGGGAAGATTACCGAGAAAACTCTTGTTTACCTTCACATACTGCATACTCTGCGACTTGTCGAGCACACAATATATAGCCGGAGAATCCTCCCATTTATCGGTTACATCAAAATCGGAATTGCAGGCCGAAGCCGCAAACATCAGGCACAAGGCGCTATATATCAAAAACTTTTTAATCATCGTGATAACTCTAATCCAAAAAGCAAAAATAGCAAAAAAAAGGAAATAACAACACAAAAAAAAGGAAGGACCAAAAAAAATCATCCTTCCATCAGAATCAATAAATAATCACGTAATCTTATTCTAGATATTCGTATGTATAAGTTGCATTTGTTGTTGTTGTAGAAAGAGCTCCCTTACGCACTCTTTCAACCACCTTTACAACTGGATATTTTCCATCGTATGTATATTGGCTCTCTTCTGTTATAGTCAGATCCGAATCATCCGAGTAGGAACAATTTACAACATTATTTTTCGATGCAATAGAATACGCAACTCCATCCTCCTCAACATATCCGGCAACACGCGCCATAAAGGGGCTCTTCTTCTCATCGTATGTATAGGAAATATTTGCGACAGATGACTTTCCTCCAGTAGTTGTCGTTATTTTTACCTCAGAAACATTATGCCCGTCCCATTCAAAAGCATAGTCGTTAACAACAACATCATACTCTATCTTAGGACTAACAGCATTGGCTTCTATTTCTTCAGCCATACCTTCCGACACTAGACAGGACAACAACGACGGTGCTGCTACATACGAGCGTGGATACTTCTGCTTGTTAATAGTCTCCTTTATCGAAATCACCTTCCTGCCATCGTAAGCAAACTCAAGTTTTCTGTATGGCAAGTCGTTCTCCGAAAATGTCTCGGTAAAGTACTTTACTTCCTTTAGCATCTTCTTGTCATTGTATATGAAACGGATACGGGCTTTCTTTTCCAATGGAGAAGTTATTCCAATAAGCCTGTTGTCCTTATTATACTCATACACGTAATTATATTTTTCCGAATTATCGCGGTTATATACAATGCGGGATTTCAACACGCTTCAGTCTGATATTTTTTAATAGGCGACTTTACTATACTCGAATCCCTATAGAACATTGTCTGTTCTTCGGCTTCATACCATATTGCAGAAATTTTTTCTTTGGGTCTATATTCGCCACTCTTATTGCACGAAACAAATGCCAAAAGGCACATCAACGCCACAAAAACAAATGCTATCTTCTTCATAAAAACCATTAATTTAAAGCGGCGCAAAAGTACACATTCATTGTCAATTAATAAGCACCGAAAAACATTTTTTTTCTTAAAAAAAACAAAAAGTTTTCAACAAGCCAAATCCATTAAAATCAACACATTCTGCTCTTGCAATAATGCATAAAAAAGGCTTCCACAAGGGAAGCCTTGATAGTATTAATAATTTATGCAAATTTACTTATACTCGTATGTAGTAGTAGATGTTGTTGTTGTCTTATAGCTAAAAGAATAGTCTCCATTAGAACTTGTAGTTTCATAGCCATACACTGTAGTGACTGATGTCGGATATTTACCATCATATTCGTATGTGTATTCATCTATTGTTGTTATAGTTTTGTTGTTGCTCTTAAAACTGCTTGTTTCCTTTACTACATTATTTTTTGAATATGCGAAATGCAATTCTTCAGCTTCACCTTCGAATACCCAGACTGCTCCATACATACCATAATAGGGATTAATATTACCGTCGTATTCGTATGTAGTGGTAACTGGCTCTTCATCAGGTTCTGCTGTTACCACCTGCGAAATATTCTTGCCGTCCCATGTAATATTTGCAGTAATTGTATAAGTATGTGTTGCTTTAGCCGTAAGTTCTTTTTCTTTTAGTTCAATATATTTTAAAATATAACTAGGTATCAATGACTTTGCGAAATCAGACATATTCTTATCAGAAGCTTCCCAATATTCCGTCATAGCCACCTTAACAGGCAACTTACCGTCGTATTCTATATCATAGCTAAAACCTAATTCATTGTCTTCATAATACTTCATAGACTGCAATTTTTTGTCTTCGTTATATGCGTATTCAACCTTTCCTCCGTCGAATGTCAAACCAGTCAGACGGTTCTTGTCATCATAGATATAAGCAACATTAGCATCAACATTACCGTGGCTATCCTTAATTACGACAGAACTCAAAGTCTTGTCACCCCAGTTCCACTCTTCGGCAACATAACGAGGCTGAGCCGTTGTATCAGTTCTTGTGGTAGTCATATCGGGGGTTACTTGGGTGGTCACATCTATTGTTGTCCACTCTTTATAAATCTTTGCAATTTTCTCTTTGGGTTTGTATACGCCGTCTTTCTTGCACGATACAAATGCAACTGTCAACAAGGCAATTGCTACAATCAATAAATTTCTTTTCATCTCTTTAAATTTAAATTAGCGTTATGTATAAAATTATCCGCAAATATATGACATATCCGCATACTAGACTATTTTTTGCTAAAGAGCAAAAAGGCTTCCACATCGGGAAGCCTTTATTATTTTACAACTTAGACAAATTACTTGGTGTATTCGTAAACGTCGGTAGTAACAGTTGTGATGGTGTGCTTGCC
The DNA here is from genome assembly GCA_902762455.1 of uncultured Bacteroidia bacterium. Taxonomy (GTDB): domain Bacteria; phylum Bacteroidota; class Bacteroidia; order Bacteroidales; family ML635J-15; genus Bact-19. The sequence continues at coordinate 4,125 of CACWOG010000035.1, forward strand.
ACCTATCAAGTAATCACGGTTTTCAACTTTAGTTGTCTTAACTGTTGAAGGATTCTTGCCATCATATTCATATTCTACAGATTCTGCAGTTTCTGTAGTTATAGTAGTACTGCCGTGTACTTCCTTTCTTGTTGTAGTTGTCTTTATTACATTGTTCTTCGAGTACATTTCTGCTGAAACGCCATTACCGCAGTAGAAGCCTGCGTAAGGATTCAACTTACCATCATATTCGTAGGTAGTTGTAGTTGTAACATCGTCGCTCGACTTTGCATCCATCTTTACAATGTTCTTTCCATCCCATTCGATTGTAATGTCGGTAACAACAGTCCTTGTATCCTTAGCAACAATTTCTTCTTCAGTGTCGTTGCAAACTACATCAACAATCTGTCTCGGCAAAACCATAGCAAGAGCAGCTTCACACTTCTTTGCAGGATAGAATTTTGTTACCTTCAACGAATTAACAACCTTACCGTCGTAGTTGATTTCTACTGTGCTTTCGAGGTTTGCACCATCGTTTACAGTAATCTTCGAGAATTTCTTGTCATCGTTGTAAGTGTATTCAATTTTGTGGTCATCATACTGAGCACCAGTGATTCTATTCTTATCATCGTAAGAATAAGTGGTTGTGTGTGAAGGATATGTAGGAGCATTTATAACCCAGACTCTATCTGTAAAAGTCCTGCTTTCAACAGTCTTGTCTCCCCAAACCCAAGCTTCACAAACCCAAGGGTCTGCTATAGTCTTGTCTTCGTGGCTGCCAGCAGCATCACTATAGACATCGGTGCTTACCCAGCTACGGGTAATCTTGCTGATTCTTTGTTTCGGCTTGTAAACGCCGTCTTTCTGACATGATACAAATGCAACTGCCATCAATGCAATCGCTGCAATCAATAAATTCTTTTTCATCTCTTTTTTAATTTAAAGTTAATAATGCTAATTTATCTCTTTTACAAATATTTAAAAGTTCCTTTTAAAGTTTATGGTGCATCTTCTGCGCCTTGGTCTGCAGATAGAACCTGTTGTACTCGTTGGGTTCCACCTTGATAGGTATGGTTTCGACCACCTCAAGACCGTAGCCCTTAATGCCTGCAAGCTTGCGCGGATTGTTGGTTATAAGGCGCATCTTCGTAACACCTATATGCCTGAGAATCTGAGCACCAACACCATAGTCGCGTTCATCGTCCTTGAAGCCGAGATGCAGGTTTGCCTCAACGGTATCATAACCTTGCTCCTGTAACTTGTAGGCTGCAATCTTGTTCATCAGACCGATTCCGCGACCTTCCTGATTGAGGTAAAGCAAAACGCCCTTGCCTTCCTTTTCAATCATCTTCATCGACTCGTGAAGCTGGGTTCCGCAGTCGCATTTCTTGGAACCGAAAATGTCACCTGTTGCACAGCTCGAATGTACGCGCACAAGCACAGGCTCGTCGGGTTTCCATTCGCCCTTGATAAGAGCAACATGCTCAAGACCATTGCAATGCTGACGGAATGGTATTACATCGAAATTACCGTACTCAGTGGGTAGGAACACGCGGTCGCCCATATCCACAAGGCTTTCGGTCTGCAAGCGGTACTTAATTATATCGGCAATGCAGATTATCTTGAGTCCGTACTTGTCGGCAACCTCGAAAAGCTGGGGCAGACGCGCCATAGTGCCGTCCTCGTTCATAATTTCGATAAGTGCTGCAGCCGGATAAAGTCCTGCAAGACGAGCCAAGTCAATTGAAGCCTCGGTATGTCCTGCGCGGCGAAGCACACCCTTGCTCTTTGCGTAAAGCGGGTTTATATGTCCGGGACGGCCAAAGGTTTCGGGCTTGGAGTTCGGGTCGGCCAAAGCGCGGATTGTAGCGGCACGGTCGTGAGCCGAAACACCTGTGGTACAGCCTTCAAGCTTATCAACTGTAATGGTAAACGGAGTTCCGAGCATCGAGGTATTGTTCGACACCTGATGCGCCAGTTCCAGTTCCTCGCAACGTTCCTCGGTAATAGGTGCGCAAAGCACTCCGCGACCGTTGTGAAGCATGAAGTTCACAATTTCAGGGGTTATCTTTTCGGCGGCAACAATGAAATCGCCCTCGTTCTCCCTGTCCTCATCGTCAACAACAATGACAATCTTGCCATTTCTGAAATCTTCGATGGCTTCTTCCACCGTATTCAACCGACGTCTTATATCATCCATATCAAGTTCTTACATTAATTTATTCAAACATATTCGTCTTGGGAATATGCCCGTTTTTTGAGGTTGCAAATTTACATAAAAATCTGTATGCTATTCCTAAAAAAACATTAAATCGCAACTGCTATACACATCACTCATCTCCTATCTTTTTACGACGAAACTTTAGCAGATTCAATATACGGTTCAGCACTCGTGGATTTATCCTCAAGTTATCGTTAGCGACAGCAATTACCAAATATATGCCAACTGGCAACAACACCATAGAACTTACCCACATTCCAATACTTGCTGGCGTTACAAGTTCCTTAACAGTACTTTCAACTGTCGTTGACAAAATATAATAAAGCAAGAATATAAGCACCGACACTACCAGCGACAATCCAAATCCGCCCTTTCTTATCACCGAACCAAGCGGTATTCCTATAAGGCAGAAAAGAAGGCAAGCTACCGAAAGCGCATACTTGCGATACCATTCTATTTCGTGGCGGGCAATCCATCCGCGCGTACCGACAACCTCATCGGCTACTATATTTATATAGGTGTTAGCCGACCTCGAATAATTTATGCCGAATTCGTAAACCTGCTCCTTCTGTTTCCTATCTATTTTAGACATTATCGTATCTATATGTATCTTATCTGCTACAGAATCATTTTCTAGAGTTATTCTATAAGGAGCACACTTGGCCCACGAATAGGTTGCATTGCCATTGCTATACACCTCTGTGATACCCTTAAATATCTGGAAACGCTTGAAATTTCCACAAATCTCCTGCTCCCTTGCACACAACGCATTGTTCAACGAATCAATTGTAAAACTAAGCTGCTGATTGTCAAGCATCTCATAACCACCCTTAAAAAAATCTTCATTGTCCTTGTCTATACCTGTAGCATCCAGTTCGAGATAAGTAACCTGACGTTCGAACTTGGAGCTCTGGTGCTGATACTTGTTACCCTTTACATCCTCGTGGCGAGTACCATCATGAAGTTCAAGTATCATCATCGAATTGTCCTCGGTAACCAGAATATTTCCCGTGGCAGCCATTGTAACGTTGTTTGGTGTAGATGAACTGCGGTGGTCGTAAATCAAGACTCCATTCAGGTCGTTGTTGCGGCTCTTGCTATCGACCTTAATGCTGATGTCATCGGCAGGCTCAACAAATATGCCGTTCTGTATGATGACTTCGGGACGCTGCTGCTGTATTCCAAACAACAACGACCTCATTTTCAGATTTGTATATGGCATCAAATTGTTGGAGAAGAAAAACGCAGCGACAGTTATTATCAGATTGAAGACAACAAGCGGAGCCATTATCCTATAAAGCGACACTCCCCCCGATTTCATTGCAAACAATTCGTTCGTCTCACCAAGTTTGCCCATTGCCATAATAGAAGCCAGCAAACCAGCAAGAGGCAAAGCCAGCGGAACCAACGAAAACGAGGCATAGAACATAAGTTCCAAGATTATCGAAAAATCAAGGCCTTTTCCGACAAGGTCGTCGATGTAGCGCCACAGAAATTGCATAAGCAGAATGAACACGCAGAGCAGGAACGTTATAATCCACGGTCCTATGAATGCTCTTAAAATGTATCTGTGCAGACGCTTCATCAGTCAAGATTTTTCATTGCAAAGATAAGGGATTTTTTGCAAAGTACGACTCAGCAGCTTCCCTGTCCTTACGAAGTTGTGCTGTCAAGTCTTCAACACTGTTGAACTTCTGTTCGCTGCGCAGCCTGCTTTTGAACAAAATGTTCAAATTTTGCCCATAAATGTCGGCATCGTAGCCAAGTATATGAAGCTCAATAGTATTTTCCTGTCCGTCGAAAGTGGGACGGCTGCCAATGTTGAGCATTGCGGGGAAAGTTTTCCCGTCAACCACCGCCGACACAATGTAAGAACCGTTGCTCGGAATAATCTTGTCGGCACACAAGGGACTGATATTTGCAGTTGGAAAACCTATTTTGTGACCAATTCCGAAACCATGCACCACATTTCCCGACAAGCTATACTCGTAGCCTAAATATTTGTTAGCCAGTTCGATGTCGCCCGAAGCGAGCAACCTTCTTATCGACGATGAACTTATGTCGTAGTAATAGTCGATGTGGAACCTGTCGAGACGCGAAACAGGAATTTTTGCCGATGAGATTTCCGACACGCCGTTTTCCTTGTGACCGATGGAATTGTTGTAGCCGAGCAAAAGACGAGAAACCGAAAGCTGAGAAACTAGGATTTCGTCGATGAACCGCGTTCCCGAAAGAGCAGCAATCTCAGCGTTGAAGTTAAGAATCAGCAAGTTCCTCACTCCGAAACGTTCAAACAAGGAGAGTTTCTCGTCCATTGTGGACAACAAGCTGATTTTGCGACCAAAAAACTCTGCTGGATGAGGATTCATTGTTATAACAAGTTCTTCGGCACCAACCTTGTCGGCCATCTGCTTCAACTGACGGATAATGTACTGATGTCCAGAATGCACACCATCGAACACGCCAACAGTTGCCACACATCCACGAGGAATTTCGGACAATATTTCTCGAAAAACTTTCAATTCAATTTTTTTGCAAAAATACAATATTATTTTCGATTGACGATTTTCGATTGACGATTGTCTATTTCAAAACATTCAAAATTGTACAATCGAGCCATAGCACGATTCTATCAATTATCAAATTATCAAACCCCACATTTCCCAAAACTTTGATATTTTTGCAACATGAACGAAACGCAGATTGAATACCAGAAACTAACCATTGAGAAGGAAACCTCCGAACTTATGGCGAAACTGCCTAACCGCATTTTCATAAACGGGCGGCTTGTTGGTATTACTCAGCAGAAGAAAGTTTCGGTAATGATTCCGAAGGGCAGATACAGCATTATGATACAAAGCCCCCTCCCCTTCCTTTACGCCACCGATGAAATCGAAATTGAACGGAATGTTGAAAATGTCGTTGCATTCAAGAATCGGGAACGCATCTGGGACATACTTTTCACAATAGACCTTGTGCTATGGATTGTCGGATTCTTTGTAACATTGCCCACACCTTGGGACTTGGTTTACGAAATCGCCACAAACACCTTCCTCGCCGTATGGCTGATATATGAATTTTGCATCAGGAAGAAATACTATAGGATAAGGCAATACAAGAAGATGATAAAGGAATAAAAATTCCTTAGCTGTTTATAGGCTGGAGCCTACAAATACTACGTCGTAGGCTGGAGCCTACGACGAACGAACAAAACGAACAGAACGAACAAAAAAATAGCGGTGCAAAACACCGCTAATATTGTACATTGTAAATTGTAAATTGTCAATTATTAATTGATAACCACTATCTTATCAGCATTATCGTTCCCTGCCTGTTGTGGATTACACCATTCCAATCCTCGAACGTGCAGAACCACTGGTACAGACCTGGAGGACATACGGCATCGCCCTTAATCTTGTTACCCATATCGGTACCGTCCCAAGCACCTATGCCACAAGACGAACAACTTGCCGATGGGTCGTAAACATCTGTACTGAACACCATAGCACCCCAGCGGTCAAATACAGTAAGCATAAAGTTGTTACGTGTTATACCGTTGCCACAGATTCTGAAGCAGTCGTTAACTTGGTCACCGTTTGGAGTAAATGATGTAGGAGCATAGAAAGCAAACTCATTCTGAATGGTAACGTTACGGATTGATGTATCACGGCAATAGAGTTCGGACTCAGCTACCAGCATTACTTCAAATTCTCCGATTCGCCTATAGGTGTGTCGCGGATTCTCGAACAACGAGCTGTCGTTGTCGCCAAAGAACCAGAAGTAACGTTCTGCACCTGTCGAATAATTAATAAATTCAATTTCCGAATCAAGCATACCTGTCATCTGCGGATCGGTTTCAAACATTGCCTTAGGCTTTGGATATACGGTAATCAGATTATTGTAAGTCTTGTAGAAGTGGCATCCGAAATTGTCGGTAAGTTCAAGAGATACGCTATATGAACCACCCTCCTTGTAAATATGCGTCGGTGAAAGTGCATCGGAGAATGCATAGTCGCCAAATTCCCACAATGTCTCATCAGCAGTATGGAATGGTGTGAACCTTACTGCCAATGGCGCACATCCAGCGATTTCGGAAGCGGTGAACAATGTGTCTGGCTTTGGTCTCACATTAATCAAAATAGAATCGGAAACCGGTGTTGTTCCGCACATATCCGACAATGTTATATGAACCATTGTGGTAGTATCGAGCGTTATTGTAAACGGAGCAGGAACAATCACATCATTATCAATGGTAAGAGTATATGGACCTCCGTTTCCACCTTCCGACTCAACATTTATAATTGCTCCAGTACCTGGACATATAGTGTCGTAACTTGTGGTTACTGCCCTTATGTTCAGTGGAGGATTCAAGGTTATCGTAACAGGTTGCGACACAGCAGTACAATTGTTAGCATCGGTAACGGTGAGGGTATATGTCGAATTAACCGTTGGTGTTACTGTAAGTATATTGGAGAATGACACTACCGAATCCTGATTTGCCCACATATATGTGTAGAACGGTGTTCCACCTGCAACTTGAGTTGTTATTGAAATTGTCTGACCATTGCAGATTGTCTGGTCGTTCATAGGTAATATATATATAGGTGTAGGGCCGTCAATGGTAATTTCGCTTTCGATACGACAGTTGTGGTCGTCCGTGACGGTAACCACATAACTTCCTGGCACCGATGTTATGTTATGCGTAGTCTGTCCGTCGGGCCAGAGATACGAATATGGTGGCACACCACCCTGAACATTTATCAGAGCCGTACCGTCGGCATTATTACCGCAAGTTGCAGGCGTTGTCATTGTATTGGAAAACATCTGCGTTGGCTGTTCTATTATAAAATAGGTATTGACATTACATCCGATATTATCCACAACAGTCACGGTATATAATCCAGCGCAAAGTCCACGATATATGTAATTGTCGGAGCCCCACATATACTGGAACGGCTGAAGTCCGCCGTGCATTACAATCTCGGCACTACCATCACACGAACCATAGCAGGTGTTGTGTACAAGAATCATAGAATCAATAACCATTTCAGGGCTTACAGTTATGGTAAATGTTTCTGTATTCGACTGGCACTCGTGGTCGTCGGTAACATATACCGAATAAGTAGTAGTTTCGTGCAATGTTGTTTCGAAATTGCTCACATTGCCTACACTCGTGCCATTGCTTGGTGTCCAGTGGTAAGTATATGGCATAGTACCGCCGATAGCTGAGGCCTGTACAAACGACACAGTTCCTTCACATACAGCACTATTGTTATCGGACATTACAATCAGTGGGTCTGGCTGGTTGATGATGAACTCACGCGATAATGAACAGCCGTGTTCATCGGTTACAGTAACACGATATTCACCTGCAGCGAGGTTTCTTCTGCGCGACGAAGCAATACCAATATCAGACCACATATAAGTCATCTCGCCAGTACCGCCGTCAACCCTTATTCTAGCCTCGCCGTCATACGAATTATAGCACGTCAAATCATTAGAGGTTTCACTAGTGACTGTAAGTTCATCAGGTTCTTTGATTTCATAGTCGAAGGAAACCTGGCAATTGTTAGCGTCGCTTACCGTAACACTGTATTCGCCCATACAAAGATTGATTATAGTGTTAGACGGAGCGCTCCACGAATACGAGTATGGTAAAGTTCCTCCAGTTACATCAACAGTTGCAGAACCACGGCAGTCGCGATAGCAGTTGTTGTCAATTGTGGATATATCTCCAGTAAGTTTAGATGGGGTAAAGATGTTAATTACAGTGTCTTCCGAAACGCATCCGTTGGCTTCGATATGGAGGGTGACTGCGTGGGTTGCAGCCTCTGCATTGTTCCAATAAATTGAATACGGACCTGCGCCACTACCCGACTCCACAATAGCACCGTCGAAATCCCAGTAGTATGAAGCATTGTTACCGACAGGACCTACGGTTGTCATATTGCCAAGATATGTTATTGTAGTTGCATCGCCGAAACATCTTATTGGCAAGTAAGTAAATGTATTTGTCGGTTGTGGGTAAAATTCCACAACAACATCGTCGTATGTTGAACAGTTATTATAGTTGCCTAGATAAGCCTCTGTCCATCTGAACTTATAAGTACCCCAAGTATCGACGAAAACATTTGTCGTAGGCGAATTCTGTGCTGCGAAAGTTGCATTACCGCCAGTTGGAGCAGAAACTACAGTCCACGTACCGACATTACCGGCAGGAAGCGGAGTCGCAGATAACATATAGCGGTCTGCACAAACACGATCATCAGCACCTGCATACGGAGTAGGCTGGATACAGCAGTTAGGATCGTTGAACGGACGGACATTTACAACCAAAGTCGTGTCGTATGTACAACCAAAGTTATCCGTTGCATAGAATACGTACTCGTGCTGACCAGATTCGGTTGGAGTTGCGGTAGTGCTTGCCACAGTCTCCTGGAAAAGCGCATCACCTGCCCAAGTCAAATCCTGAGAAGTTTCTGAAACATCAAATTCAGTCTGGTAAGATATTACATTGTCGCCAGCAGGAATCATGTGGTCGGCAAAGTGCAATTCAACCGAGAATACCGTACCATCATCGGAACCGAGGTGATCCTGTATATTGATGCACCATTCGCCGTTTACAGGACATCCGACAAGGCTTGACCAGTTGCCGATTGGTCTATAGTCACCTCCTGGAATGTATGGATGGTCGGTATATGTATATCCAACATTATTTGTATATGTGTATGTTGGCGGATTGGATGCAACAGACTCTATTGTTTGTGTTGCTGTTTGATTCCAGCAATAATGATATGGAGTTCCTTGAATACAAGCATCGCCTCCTTCGTCAACAGGTTCGCCCAAGAACTCCCAGCCACAGTCAGAGCAAGCACTGCCATATCCGTTGAACAAGTCCATTCTGTTTCCTGATGGACAAGTTATCCATACTTCAAGGTCGCCGATGTATGAATGTTCGATTTCCATACATATCGACTCGATGTCGCTCGCACTCTGGATTGTCTGTCCTGGAGCAAATGCGTTATGTTCGAAACACATAGTTTGAGTATAGTTCGTAACATCCTCGAAACAGTGCTCCTCAATAATAGCCTCCGGAATCTGCATCACCCAAGTGTCGGGCTGGTGTACCTGGCCTTCGAGCAAAGCTGCATCGCCAGGACATATTTCTGGAGTCACTGTTGTTCCTGTAAATGTTGGTGGCAAGGATATTACAACGAGGAAAGATTCGGGATAAATGTATGTACATCCGTTGATATCGGTAGCCGAAAGGTTTATGTAGTAGGCTCCTGGTTCGATGTCGGCATCAAGCGAATTTGCCCCAACGCCACCATACTCGTGTCGGCCATTCACATCCACCCAGCTCCAAGTCCAAGTAAGATTTTCGTCGGACTGATGGTAGCCCATCGGAGCATCGTTGTTCGGAAAAACTCCGTGAGCAGCAATACCGAGGTCGTCATTCGAACAAGCCTCGTAGCGTTCTTCTGTGGCATTCCAACGTGCAGTAATGTCGGGTACCAAAGTAAAATCCTGACATTCCATACCGCAACTTATCTGGATTTCGAAACCAGAACGGACAACAGAACCGTCGGTGTGCCAAACAAAAGTCGCACACGAAGAATTTATTGAATACGACTCTGAAAAGTTTGAACCTCCAATACGGTTGGCTATCGTAGTTCCTGTAGTTGAGGTTCCCTCGTATATATAAAGATAATCAAATGATGTGCTTTCGGTATTCATTGTTACGTCAAGTTCCATAGGATAACCAGTCGGCACACACACTGTAACTGTATAGTCTTCGTAACTACTATAGTCTCCGCTAGCTCCACCAGAATCGTATAGCGTTGCCGAACATCCTGTCATATTTACAGTCTGGTTACGATTCATTATGATCGTTTGTTGCGCAAAAGAACCTACAGCAAAAAGGATAAATGAAATTCCTAACAATATCTTCATACTAGTTGTTCTCATAATGCCTCCTTTTGTATTCGTTGTAAAGTTTTGTAAGGTCACTGCTCGAATAGAAAACCAGAATCTTTCCAGTATTTCCAATTAGGTAAACATTCGACGACCTTGCTAATATTTCAAAACCGTATTCCATTATGTTGAAATTTTCGGCATCAAATTCTGTCACTTCCGAACTTTCCATCTTGGTTTCCTTGTCCATATACTTCAATTTCGGATAGTTCAAGGCTTCAGGATTTGCAACATCCTTGATTACATACGAATTTTCCACAAACCAGTTGAGGTACTCAAGGTCGTAAGGACGGTTCTGCTGCATATCCAGCAATTCCTCTTCGGAATATTTTGCGTACAAACGGCTATCAATTTGAGACACCTGCGAAAATGCAGTTATCACACTGATAACCAACACAAAAAGCAATATTATTTTCTTCATAAACATAACTTTTTCATCATTATTTCTACTTGCATAACGTAAAAATTTACTAATGGTTGCCTTCTGCAAGCAAAAAAATTTTCACACTACGCAACAATCGGCAAAGATAAATCTTTAATTCAAGATAGACAAGGGAATGGAAGGATTTTTTTTCGGGGCTAAAAGGCTGACAGGCTAAAAGGCAAAAAGCCAAAAAAGACTTCATGCCTTATCTTACCAAATTCACCGCTCCCTGTTCCCTGTGCTCTATTCCAAACACATCCTCAAACTGGCAGTACCACTGGTAAACCCCATTTGGCAAAACCTTGTCGCCTTTGCGCTTGCTCCCCATATCGGTGCCATCCCACGAACCTTCGGAACAAGCATCACAATGTGCATCGGGGTCGTACTCCGTAGTCCTGAATATCAGTTCTCCCCAGCGGTCGTAAACCATAAGCAGAAAATTGTTCTTCGAAATACCGCTTCCGCAAATCCTGAAGCAGTCGTTTATGCCATCGCCATTGGGTGTGAACGAAGTCGGAGCATAGAAGGAAAACTCGTTGTAAACCATTATGCTACGCACAGTAGTATCGGTGCAATAATGCTCATTTTCGGCAACAAGCGTTACATCGTACTCGCCAGCACTCGGATAAAGATGACGCGGACTTTCGAACATAGAACTGTCGCTGTCACCAAAGAACCAGAACTACCTGACCGCATCAACCGACCTGTTTGTAAAAAGCACCTCGGCAGAAACCGCCGACACCGACTGAACCTCAGCATCGAACAAAGCCTTCGGACGCGGATATGCGTGAATCATCTTAGGAATGGTCTTCTCTACTCGACAGCCATATTCACTTGTAACCGACATTGTTACATCAAAGTCACCAGCCTTCTGGTAAATGTGGACCGGAGTTGCATCTTCGGAGAAATCGTTGTCGCCAAACTGCCACAAGTAATTTGCTCCATTTGCTTTCAATGGTGAGAATGCAACCGACAACGGAACGCACCCGCTAACACTCTCTGCAACAAACAGTTCATCGGGTGATGGATAAACATTTATTATTATTGAATCAACAACCGACGGAGTGCCGCACATATCCGAAAGCGTAACGTAGTACATTGTGGTGGTGTCGGGGCGAACCGAGAATGGCGACGCAACTACCCTACCATCCTGAAGCATAAGCGTATAAGGTCCTCCATTGCCGCCATCAGCCTCGACATAAATCAGAGCCTCATCGCCAGCACAGACCGTGTCGTGATTGGTAAGGACCGATGCAATGCGCAAGTCGGGATTTATACTCACCGTAACTGGTGGCACCTGCACCGAACAACCATTAGAATCGGTAATAGTCAGCGAATAAGTAGAATTTGTAGTTGGAGAAACAGTGCAGATTGAACCGAAATATTGAGTGCCATCAGAACCAGACCAAGCATAGTCGTAGAATGGTGTTCCGCCCGACACCTGCGTAGTCAAAGTTGCCGACTGCCCCTTACAAATAGTAACATTATTCATCGGCAGATACATTATTGGCAGAGGCTCCTCAATATTCAAATTTTCAGTATAGCGGCATCCATAGTCGTCGAGGACGGTAACCGTATATGAATATGGCGGAGTTGCACCCGAAACGAATATCCTTGCACGACCATCGTCGCCAGCATTGCAGGTTACGGGCTCTACCGAAGTTGAAACCACAAAATCGTTTGGCTGAGTGATTACAAATGTGCCAATCGCCGAACATCCAATTCGGTCGGTAACGGTTACAGCATAATAGCCACTGCAAATTCCATCGTAAACATAATTATCTGACGGCCAACTATATTGCAAAGGAGCAAGACCACCGCTGACCATAAGTTCCGCCCTGCCGTCGCAATGCCCGTAACACTTGATTTGCTGCAAAATAATACTGTCGATTGACAACTTTGGACTTACTGTCACGGTCATAGTTTGTGTCTCGCTGACACAATTGTGGGCATCGCGTGCAAAGACCGAGTAATGCGTTGTGACATCAAGGCCGACAGAAAGGCCATTGCCCGCTTCAAAAGTTTCGTCCCCAGCATTCCAGAAATAACGGTAGGGAGAAGTTCCGCCAAAGGCATTGGCATATACAGGAGTTGGTTCTCCTTCGCACACGGCATAGTCGGAAGTAAGTTGCAACAAAAGTCTTTCTGGCTGAGTTATAGCGACATACGCACTTTGGCTACAACCATTTACATCAGACACCGTCACAGAATATTCGCCTGCAGGCAAATTCCGCCTATCGGCAGGAGCGACACCTACGTCAGACCACATATATTGCAACTCACCAGTTCCTCCGCCTGCATACACCGAAATAGTGCCATCGTGAGAAGCATAGCACGAAAGGTCTGTCGATTCAACCGACTGAATGACAAGTTCGGCAGGTTCTGTGACAACAAACGACCTTTGCGCAACACAGCCGTTGGCATCGGTTACCGAAAGCGTGTAGTTTCCCACGCCGAGATTCAAAAGTTCGTTGCCAGGAGCAGCCCACGAATACGACACGGGAAGTGTTCCCCCGTGATGAGTAACAATCGCAGAACCATTGTTGCTATGATAACATTGGTCGTTCACAACCGAAATCGAATCTATCACAAGTTTTTCGGGCACAAAAATCGACACAAGCGTATCGTTCGAAACACAGCCATTGTTGTTGACCGACAGCGTAACTCCGTGAGTTCCAGATTCACGCCACGAAACCGTATGCGGACCAAGCGAAGTTGCTCCATACTGCACAAAACCGCCATCGAAGTTCCACGAAAATTCGGCATCGGCACTCATATTGCCTGTGTAAGCGATATAAGTTTCTCCATCGTAGCAATTTATTGACGTATAAGTAAATGTCGGGGTAGGCTGCTGGTTGAAAGTTATCGTAACCTCTGCAAAATCTGTACAGTCTGCCTGTCCCAAATAATGCTCTGTCCAACGGAAAGTATATGCACCCCAGCCGTTTACAACCACACGCGTATTAGGAGAATTAGGACTTGCAAAAGCGACGCTGTTGTTCACATTGTCGCCATTGGGATATGCCACCACCGACCATTCGCCAGTGTTTCCGGTTGCCAGTTGCTGCGCCGAAAGTGTTGTTGTATTGGCACACACGCTTCCCGAAGATGTTATCATTGCCGTACTTGGTCTTACACAGCATCTTGGGTCATTATAGTCGCGAACCGTCACAACCAAAGTTGTATCGTAGGTGCAACCAAAATTGTCGGTAGCGGAGAACACATATTCGTACTGTCCGGGGATACTGGGCAACGCCGTCGTATTTGTAGCCACACCACCTTGTATGTTGGCTCCATCCCAAACCATATCCGAAGTGTCAAATTCGGTCTGATACTGGATAAGTGTCTCGGAAGGAATAAGATAGTCGGCAAAATGCAGTTCGACAGAAAACACAACCCCGTCGTCCCACACCCTATGGTCTTGAATATTAATGCACCATTCTCCATTCACAGGACAACCTATAAGACTCGACCAGTTTCCAGTTGGACGATAGTCGCCAGCAGGTATGTACTCTTCGCTGTAATAATTATTTCCTGCATTATCAGTGTAACTATATGTAGGAGCGTTATTTGCCACCTGTTCAATAGTACTCGTTGCATTATGGCTCCACGTATAATGGTATGGCGTACCCGGATTACACGGGTCATCATCATCGTCAACAGGTTCTCCGAGAAACTGCCAATCGGAATCACCGTGGTATCCGTCGAAAAGCGTAAGCCTATTTCCCGAAGGACAAGTAATCCAAACCTCCAGGTCTCCAAGATACGAATGCTCCATATCAATGGCAATGGACTCTATGTCGCTGGCACTTTGTATTAACTGTCCGGGCGCAAATGCATTATGCTCAAAGCACATCGACTGCACATAGCCAGTTTCATCAACAAAGCAGTGCTGTTCAACGATTTGCTCTGGAATTTCCATCACCCACAAGTCGGGCGGTTGCACGTGACCTTCAAGCAAAGCAGCCTCGCCAGGGCAAATCTCCGAAGTTACCGTTGTTCCAGTAAAAGTCGGTGGCAACGATACAGCAACCAGCATAGGCTCGGGATAAACGTAGCGGCAACCATTTTGGTCGGTAGCATACATATTTATGTAATAGGCTCCCGGTTCAAGGTTGGTAACGAGAGTATTCATACCTGTGCCACCAGTCTGATGGCTGCCATTCTCGTCAACCCAACTCCAAGTCCAGTTAAGGCTTTCGTCCGACTGATGATAGCCGTTTGGCGCATCGTTGTTAGGAAACACGCCATTTGCAGAAATCTCAAGTGGAGAATTTGAACAAGCCTCGAAACGGTTTTCTTCCTCGTTCCACCTTGCACTGATATTAGGCACAATTGTAAAATCCTGACAAGGACTGCCACAACTTATACCGATGACAAATCCACTATAATTGCAAAACAAGAAATCGCTATGCCAAACAAATGTCGCACACGAAGAGGTTGTCCTATAATGATTTGCAAAAGACGAACCTCCGATTCTATTTGCAATGACGTCGCCACCAGTACCGCTACCCTCATATATAGTAAGGTAATCGCTTCCCGCCTCGGTATTCATACTCACATCAAGTTCCAAAGGATAACCATCGGGGACACAAACCGTAATCGTATAATTCTCACTGTTGGAGTAATTTCCACTTGCGCCTCCTGAATCGTAAAGCGTTGCAGAACAACCAGTAAGGTTAATCGTATTTCCATTGTTTGACGAATTCATAACAATGGTTTGCTGAGCAAAACCGACTGTTGCACAAAGGCAGATAACTGCACATAGCAGCCCAAAACTAATTGTTCTCATAACGCATCCTCCTATATTTGTTGTATTTTTCTGTCAAATCCCTGCTTGAACTCAGCACCAAAGCCTTTCCCGTATTGCCAATTATATACGATGTGGACTCTTTCTCATCAATTTCAAAGGCATATTCCAAAATATTGAAATTCTGCTCGTCGAAATCCAGTACTTCCGCCCCAGCCTGCTTGGTTTCCTTGTCATAATACCTTAACTTTGGAAAACGGTCTGACACCGAAGTTCCCACATCCTTTATGACGTATGAATTATCGAGAAACCAAGTGAAATATTCCAAATCGTCCTGCCGATTCTGCTGCATTTCAAGCAGAAAATCATCGGTGAATTTTGCACGAAGGCGATTATCTATCGAAGCAAGTTGCTGTGAAAAAATGCTCATCCCCATCAGCAAA
>CACWOG010000036.1 GCA_902762455.1 uncultured Bacteroidia bacterium
GGTCGTCGATGCGGTAGAAGTCGAAATGGAAAATCTGTCCGTATTTCTTTGAGTAGTATTCGTTTACGATGGCGAAGGTAGGACTGGTGATTTCGTCCTCAACTTCCATTTCGCGGCAAAGTTCCTTCAGGAAGGTTGTTTTGCCAACGCCCATTTCACCATAGAATGCAAAAATCTTCGCATCACCAACTATTTCGAGAAAACGCTTGGCTGCATCGTGCAGTTCATCAAGGTTGTTAACTGTTATCTTGCACATGGTCGTGGGTTATTTGTGGATGAATTCCAATGTTTTCGCTGTAATGGCTTCTGCATCAAGACCAAACTTGTGTAGCAGTTCCGCCGGCTTTCCCGATTCACCAAAACAATCTAGCATACCGATAATTTTAATAGGTGTAGGACGGTGTTCGCCAAGGACTTCGGCAACTGCACCACCAAGTCCGCCTGTAATCTGGTGCTCCTCGATGGTGACTATTCTGCCGGTTTCGTTCGCAATGTCAACAATGGCCTGCTTGTCAATGGGTTTCAAGGTGTGAATGTTCATCACGGCAGCTGAAATTCCGTTTGCCTCAAGGCGTTCTGCTGTCTCTAGAGCTGTCCAGACCATCGAACCTGTAGCTATCAGTCCGACATCCTTACCGTGTCGGAGCCACTGTGCCTTGCCGATTTCAAACTTGTCGTTCTTGTCGGTAAAATTCGGCACAGCCTCGCGTCCGTAGCGGATGTAACAAGGTGTGTTCAATTGCTTTACGGCAGTAACTGTGGCAAGGTAGGTCTGGTTCTCGTCGCAGGGACTAAGCACTGTCATATTTGGCATCGCACGCATTATGGCAAGGTCTTCGAGAGCCTGATGTGTTGCGCCGTCGGGTCCGACAGAGATTCCTGCATGTGCGCCACCGATAATTACATGAAGGTTGTTGTAGCAAACCGAGACGCGTATCTGGTCGATACTGCGCAGGGCTGAGAATACCGCGTAGGTCGAAAATGCTGGAATTTTTCCCGAAAGTGCAAGTCCTGCTGCTGTTGCGGCGGCATTCTGTTCGGCAATGCCCATCGAGAAGAACCTTTCGGGATGGCGTTCCTTGAAAAAGTTCATGCCGACGGAATTGGTAATGTCGAGTCCGAGGCATACGATTCGCTTGTCGGTGTCGGCAAGGTCGGCCAGTGCTTTGCCGAATCCGTTCTTTGCGTGGGTTATTTCAACTTGCTTCATGGCGTTTTATTTTTCGCGTTCGATGATGTATTCTGTAATTTGCTTCAGGTAGGTGCAGTAGTCGCTTTGTGGCAAAGTGCCGATAAGAGAGAAAACTTCTTCCTTGATTTCGTTTGTCCGTTTCTGGCAGCCTTCCATTCCGCCCTTCGCGACGACCGTCTTGCGAATCTGCTCAATGTTTTCGGCTGTGCGTTGACTTTTCCAAAGTTGCTTAAAATCGGCTTGTTCGTTGTCAGTCATGTTGTTCCAAGCGCAGATGAGCGGCATTGTAACCTTGTTTTCCTTGATGTCGTTACCGCTTTCCTTGCCGGTTTTGCCGTTGGCGGAATAGTCTAGCATATCATCCTTTATCTGGAAGATGTAGCCGATTTTTTCACCTATTTTGCCGATTGCAGCGATTTGCTGTTCGTTTGCCCCTGCGGTGTATGCGCCGATTTTCATGCACGATGCTATGAGCGAAACAGTCTTTCGGAAAATGATGCCGAAGTAGCGGCTTTCGTCGGTGCTGAAGTCGGCAGTGTCGAGCTGAAGGAGTTCGCCTTCGCTCATTGTGCAGACGGTTGGCATAAGCATGTCGATGATTGTGTGTTCTCCGTTTTGCGTGGCTATGCTTATTGCTTTGGCAAATAGGTAGTCGCCGGTTAGTACTGCCACCTTGTTGCCTTGTGTGGCGTTGATGGTGGGGGTGTTGCGGCGCAGTTCGGCTTCATCGACAATGTCGTCGTGGATAAGTGTGGCGTTGTGAAGGATTTCGACTATCAGCGCAGCCCTGTCGGTATGTATGTTTGTCTTGCCGAAAATCTTTGCCGACAGATATACGAGCATTGGGCGTATGCGTTTGCCTTTTGTAGCGAATATTTTGTCAATCAGGTATTTGAAGTTGCTGCTGTCTGCACCGATTGTGTCGGCAAGCAGTTTTTCGTAGCTGTCGAGGTCGATTCCGATACCCTTTGCTATTTCCTGAAACTTGGGCAGCATATTTACCTTTTGTAATTCGTTTAACAAAAAAAAGCACTGTCCCCAGTGCTTTTGTGATCCAGACAGGATTCGAACCTGTGGCCTACGGCTTAGAAGGCCGTTGCTCTATCCAGCTGAGCTACTGGACCATCATTTTTCGGACTGCAAAAGTACTGCTTTTTGCCGAAGTGACAAATAATTTTTTGACTTTTTTTTGACCAACAGAATAAATCAGTTAAATTATTTCGACCTCAGCGATATTGCAAAGCCTCCGCAACGAGCCATCTTAACCTTTAGCACCGACTTTGAAGTAACCTTCTGCTTTGTAATTGTATATGCCTGCGGATTGTAGCTGTCGCCCGGTATTCCGTCGGCATCCTTTGCGTCGGTGTATATTACAGCATCGTAGGTAACTCCGGGCTTCAGGAAGTCAAGTTTTACGGAAATTTCACGAGCATTTTCGTCGGTTATACCACCAACATACCATACATCGTGCGGTGTGGCATTCTTCAGGTCGGCTGCTGTGGCATTTTCGGGCAGGGCATAGACGAACCTTGCAGCATTCGAGAGCATGTCCTTCTTGCCGTCGGGCAATGTTGCTACACCTTCGGCAGCCTTGTTCAAGGTTGAAATTTTTGGTTTACGGGCAGTAACAATATATGTGCCGGGTTCTGCTTCAAGGTACAAGCTTTTCTCCCAATCGACGGCAACATCCTTTATGAACTGGAAAGCGTCCATAAACGGCTCGTAGTGTTCGGGGAAGTCGGATGCCATCTGCAACGGAGAGTAGAACGTAACATACAATCCCAACTGGTTGCAAATAGTATGGCGCATCAGCTCTTTGTTCCATTCTGCATTTTTGCTCATGTCGGTTTCGAAAATGCCTGGGGTGTAGTCCATTGGACCACCTTGCAGACGGGTGAACGGCAAAATCGTTGTGTGTCCGGGTTTTATGCGACCACGGAACTCGGTGCCCATTGCGCTTTCGTTGCCAATCATATTCGGCCAGGTCCGGCAAAGACCTGTAGGGCGTACAGCCTCGTGTGCGTTGACCATAATATGGTGCTTAGCGGCTTCGGTAATGCAGTAGTGGTAGTGGTTAATAAGCGGTTGGCTATAATGTCCTTCGCCGTGAGGAAGGATTTTGCCTACATATCCGCTCTTAACGGCATCGTAGCCATATTTGTTCATCAATGTGTATGCTTTTTCCAACCAGCGTTCGTAATTTATTGTAGAAGAAGAACTTTCGTGGTGCATAATAAGGCGGATACCTTTCTCGTGTGCATATTTGTTAAGTGCAGGCAGGTCAAAATCGGGGTAGGGGGTGAGGAAATCGAAGACAAAGTCCTTTTCCTTGCCGTACCAGTCTTCCCAGCCGATGTTCCAGCCTTCGATTAGAAGTGCGTCGAAACCGTTTGCAGCAGCAAAATCGATGTAGCGGCGGACATTTTCGTTGTTTGCAGCGTGGCGTCCGTGAGGTGTGGATTTAGTGTAGTCGGTTTCGCCGAGCTTTACCGACGGGAAGTCGTTGGTGTACGACCAGCAGTTTTTGTCGGAAATCATTTCCCACCACACACCCATATATTTTACTGGATGAATCCACGAAACATCATCGAGTACGCATGGGTCGTTAAGGTTTAGAATCAAGCGAGAAGCTAGGACATCGGTGGCTTTTGTGCAGACCATTACCGAGCGCCAAGGTGTGTGGCACGGAGCCTGCAGACGACCTTTATAGCCTGTAGCATCGGGACAAAGCCAAGTGCGGAATACGAAGTTCTTGTCGTCCAAGTCAAGATTTGTTGTCGGGTAGTCGAGAACGGCTGCTTCGTGGATGTTGATGTAAAGACCGGTCTGTACGCCCGTCGGCGAGAAGTTTTTCCACGGCCATCCGCAGCCTTTGTGAGCATCTTCGTAAAGTCCGCGAATTTCCGATAGTTTCGATTCTGTGAAGTTGTATTCCTGTGTGTCGTAGTCACCGGGAATCCACCAAGCCGTGTGGTCGCCAGTCATTGCAAATTCGGTAAGTTCTTCCTTTACCCAGAAATATACCAGCGCGTTTTCCATCGGGAATTCGTAGCGGAATCCCAGACCGTCGTCATAAAGACGAAAACGAATCTGCATTACTGTTGCTTTTTTCTTTGTTGAACCGTCTGCACTTTCAACCGAACCTACAGGTTGTTCCAAGGTTACCAGAAGTTCGTTGTAGTGGTTGCGGATTTGAGCTTCTTCGCCCCAAACAGGCTCCCAAGTCTCGTCGAAACTGCTGAATGCCTTGTCCTTTAGTACGAAAGCGTGAGCCAGGTCGTCGCGCCATTCGAGGGTGAATCCCATTTTTGACGGCAGAACAACTGGTTTTCCTGCGCGGTCGAGCGAATAGTAAGGAATACCGTCGCGCAATTCAAATTTCAGTTGCAATTGCTTGTCAGGGCTTTGCAAAGTTATAGGTTCGGCAAACGTTTTGGAGAGAAAGCATGTTATCATGCATAATACGAATACAGCAATTTTCTTCATTGTCAATTAAATTTTTTTGAACGACAAAAATAAGAAAATTATGGCACTATTCTGATTTCTCTTTTTTCTTCAATGCTAAATATTGCCTTTTGCCGATTTTTATGTCCAAATTTTATGGCATCCTCTAGCGAATCTTCGGGGAAAAGTCGGGTGCTGTCGAAATAATATAGACTGTCGGCAGTGTCGAGCCAGCCGCCTACATAGCCATCGTGATGCAGTGCGTGTCTGACAACGCGATTCAAATTTTTGCGAGAGTGACAACCCTGCGTGGCGTAATACGAAACAGCAATACCTTCGGTTGGCTCGGTTATGGTACGAACGTCGAGAGTAAAACCATCGGGATGACTTTGACTATAAGTCCAGATTTTGTCAGACAAGACCTTAACTTTGCTATTATCAGCAAGGTTGCTACTGGTTGTGCAGGATGTTTGCAGAACACAACAAAGGGAAAATGCAAATAACAGAGCTAAAAGCCGAACCTTCATAATCATTGTTATTTTTTCAGTTCCAACCTTAGCACTCTAATCGGCTTGTTCTTGCCTTGATACTGGTTTTCGTCGATGCAAATTTCGCCTGTCGGCACGAATCCGCATTTTTCCATCACGCGCCCCGAAGCAGGATTATCGACAAAATGTCCGCTTATAAGCGAATTGATATCAGTTGTTTGACGAATATGGTCGAGCATAAGTCGTAGGGCTTCGGTGCAAATACCTTGGTTCCAGTATGGTTTCCCCACCCAATAGCCGATAAGCGGTTCGCCGTCGCGTGCCGGCAGATTGCATTGGCACGAAGGTCCATAGCCCATTGCACCGATGGCTTCGCCAGTAGCTTTTAATTCGATAGCCCAGGTGTTTGTGACATAGTTGAACACCGTGCGGATAATTTCAAGGCTTTCTTCGACGCTTTTGTGCGGTGGCCAGCCTGCACGCGGACCGACATCGGGGTCGGAGGCGTATTTGAAAAGCGCTTCGGCATCGCTGTCGCACCACGGACGAAGTATGATTCTATCTGTTTCCATAACTATTCGCGATAAAATTCCCATTTGTCGGTGTGACCGTCCTTGTATGTGTAACTCCATACTAACTCCTTGTCTGTAAGCGTATCAAGATGGAACTTTATTTCGCGTGCTATTCCGTCACGAACTCCCTCTACAGTCTTTTGCGCCAATTCTCTTGATAGTTCCTCGTTGCAATCCTCGCAAGTGCTTTCTACAAGTTCCATACGGAAACTTTCCTCAACGCCAGCGAAATAAAAATCTTCGCCTTCCACGCGCCAGATGCTCGGACTTACATAATTGAATACCCAAGTCGCCTTGCCACCGTCGTTGAAAGTCATCACATACACCTGACGGGCAGAATCTAAAGCCGTGCTGTCGGCGTAGAAATCCATATTGCCAGTTTCGTGGACATCAATATTTCCCTCATCGATGTCGTAGTTCCAGCCGTGCTGATAGGTGTAGTGACCTTCAACCTGCACATCTCTTTGTGTATTCTTGCACGAAACCACGACAATAGCAGTCAATAATACCAATAAAATCCTTCTCATATCTGAAATTTGTTGCAAAAATAAAGAAAATTATAATGCCAAATTAAATCGTAAATCGTCAATCAAAAATCGAAAATAACTTTTATCTTTGTCTCACTAATTTTAAAAGGTAATATGCTATGGCAGATCAAAGACTAGAAGAGTATCGCGCATACTACGATGCACGCACAGAGCGATACGCAAACAACCCTCTGATGAAACATTCATACGAGGCTGAAAAAAAATTGAGAGACTTGTTCTACCGCTACGACAATCTCGATGAAATTGGACAAAACCTAGGCCGGCTTAACACCGACTGCGCTTTCGCCACATGGCGCGACCAGTACGAAATGGAAAGCGAATACTACGAGAGCGTTCAGGAGCCGATACGCAAGAAAGGCGCCGACCAGATACTTGCCGAACTCGATAGGCAAAGCGAACTCTTGGACATGATGAACAAAGTAAACGACCTTACAAATAAAAACAGTGTCGAAATTACTGCCGACGAAGCCAACGGCAAAGCTTTGATGGAAAACTGGAAACAACTCGACAAAATAGATATTTACACCAAGGCCGTTGTTCCTGCAAAATACAAACCCGACATGCAGAAAGTTGTTGACGATGAAAAAGAATCCATCATCAAATCGCGCGAAAGCGTAGAGAAAACCATTGGCGACTGGGTTGAAGGATGGCGCATGAAACCGGAAATCACTCTCGAATACAGATACCGCCACATAATGCCATACAGCGACCAAGAAATTGATGAGCACCTCAAGAATTTCAAAAACATTATTAACCGATAAAAGGAGGAACAAGATATGGCAGTAGATAAAAGTTTACTCGATGCAATAACCGGCGGATACAAGTTCTATCTCGACGATATGAAGAGCAAGAACATCACTGGACAGTACTATGACGAAGTCGAAAGACTTTTCAAGCGCATAGAGGAACTCGGCGAAGAATGCTCCGACATGAACGAACTGTACGCCAAGATGCAGAACGAAAACATCACCATAAAGATGTCCGACGCCTACACCCGCGCACTTACCGAAGAAGGCAACAAGAACTATATGCCACAAAACGGAGAAGTTCCCGACGACAGCCAGATGTTCAAGAACACTGTCGATGCAATGCGGAATTGCATTAAGGCTCTGCGCGACAACTTCGACAACTTGCTGGAAAAGGCAACCGAATCGGGACGCATGAGAATGATGGTGGAAAACAATCCCGAAACACTAATAAAAAGTATCGAGGACATGATAGCCGTATCGGAGGAACCAGGCATGACATACGCCAACTTCCTGCGCATACAAATAGAACGCGGTCTTGACAAAGCAGCCGATGGCATTGTAACTCGCGATTTCATTAAAAGCATTATTGAAAGCAAGAGTGCCGTCATGGAACCCGAAATTGAAATCAAAGTTTGGGAAGAAAAACTTGACGAATACAACAAAGAAGCCTCAAAAAATAAGTTCAATACTGTTGACATACATGTTTGGGACCTCATCTCCGACAGAATAGAAAGGAAATACAGACCCGAAATAATAAGGCACGAATGCATATTCGAAATTTTCAAACAGATAGTCTATGATTTGAACTATTGGACTTTATCGTATTGCTTTTCCTTCGCTCCATCTGAAGTAGCTCCTTGGGACTTCATGCCATACGAAAAGGCGGTTGAGGATATGATAAAAGTCGAGCACATTATGCCTGGCATAATATACGAACGAGAAAAACTACTTTTCCGTTACTTTGGACTAAGGCTCAAGGATATTGTAAAGGACGCTTATTACTTGAACCATATTAAATCCAACGCTATAACCGACTCTCAGGATATTGTTGAGTTTCTACTGCTTGAAGTATATCCGCAATGCAAGCCGTTCTGCTCCCTGACACAGGATTTGATTGACAAAAGGACCTCATTACATAAAGAAAAAAAGGAATTCAATCCTGATATGAAGGAATATTATTTAAGATTCAAAAGATTCTGCAATTCAAAATATGGGGAAGAATGGATGGAAAAATTCCTTAAAGAACAAGGACTTTCCGAGAATCTAGAATATTGCAGCAATTCAAAACATTGGACCCTTGAAGAATTCATAATGAATATTGACAGCAAAATGATAGTACACGACCTAGACGAGGTATTTGTGGAAATATAGTTGTTAGGACAGTCAAGGATGTCATCAGTACATTGTAAGAAACAAAACCACCAATGGGCAAAAGTTCATAGGTGGTTTTGTTTTGTCTATAAGTGGGGAAAACTTAGTTATATCCGAAATAATTTACGTATAATACGGGATTATTGTTGACAATCATGTCCAATATGAAGACATCCTTTTATTCTTCCCCCAAATCCACTGGTGTTTCCTCGACAAGCATATCGGTTTCCATTCTGATTCCAAAGCCTTCTTCGGGAATGTAGATGGCTGGTTCGCAACTCATTACCATTCCGTTTCGCAATATTGTGTGTCTATTTCCGACATCGTGTACGTCAAGCCCAATGAAATGCGAACAAAGGTGCGGCGAATATCGCTTTACGGTTGCGTGTACCGATTCCTGATGCGCAATTTCGTCCTTTGTGACCAGATTAAGCCTTTGCAGAGCTTCGAGCATCAGTTTTTCAAATTCGGAATGTATGCGGTCGATTGATGAGCCAGGGGTGTAATATTGCTTTATTTGTCGCAGAATCGACATTATTTCGTCGTAAACCTGCTGCTGACGTGGCGAAAATTTGCCGTTTACGGGCATCGTGCGTGTAATGTCGGCGGCGTAACCCTTGTATTCGGCACCAACGTCCATAATAAGCAGGTCGCCTTCGTGGCAAATACCTTGATTATTTATGCTTTGCAAAATACAGTTGTTGCTACCCGACGAAATAACAGGCTGATATGCAAAGCCTTCGCATCCGCAACCACGGATTTGTCGGTAAAATTCGGCTTCGATTTCATATTCATGAATGCCTGGACGGATAATCTTTGCGACTTCGGCAAAAGCATTTTTTGTTATCCTTATGGCTTCGCGTATGCAACCAATTTCATAGTCTGATTTTTGTAGTCGCAAAGTTGTGGTTATGGGGTCGATGTCGTTGAATTCCAATTCGCTGTGCGCCTTTTTCCAAGCTTCCTGACGGAAATTTATGTATTCGGCCTTGCGGATGTTGTTGCCAAATGAAATGTAAACTCTGCCTTTGCCCGATTTTATGATTTCGTCGGCTATGCTGTCGAAGCTGTAGAGGTATTCTACGTTAGTAATGCCCGATATATCAGTGACTTCGGCTTTTGTAAGTTTAATGCCTGTCCACACGTTAATATGCTCTGTTGGTTCGATGACGAAGGCGTATTCTTCGGCTTCGGTTGAGCTTCTTTTGTGTAGCAGAAGTATTGTTTCTTCCTGCCGTATTCCGCTGTAGTACAATATGTCGGAGTTTTGACGGTAGCGGAAAAACTGGTTTGCGTTGCGCGACTGCGGATTTGCCGAAAACAATATTACGGTGTCACCGTTTCCCAAGTTTTCGAGCAGTTTTCTGCGGTTTTGCGTGTGAAATTCGCGTTCCAATAAGTTTTCCATCTTACTTTTCCTTCCAGTCGCCGTTGTCGGCAATGACTTTTTTCAGCATTTCCACTGCATTGTCCTGTGGTACGTCGCGAATTACAGGCGTTTGTCCCTTGTATATTATGACGTGGTCCTTTGTGCTGCCAACGCATCCGTAATCGGCATCGGCCATTTCGCCGGGACCGTTGACAACGCAGCCCATTGTGGCTATTTTCAGACCTTTCAGGTGCGAAAATTCGCGTTTTACAGCTTCCGAAATGCGTTCCAAGTCGTAGTTGGTGCGTCCGCAACCAGGACACGAAATAAATTCGGCCTTGCTGATGCATATTCCTGCTGCCTGCATTATGTCGGCAACGAAATCCTTGTTGTCGATTCCTGCTATGTTGCCGTTTATTTGCAGGTTGGTTATCTTTCGCTCTATTAGACTGTTAGCAAGCGCAATGCAAGTTTCGGAGATGGCGGTTTCTGTATCTGTAGCCTTGGGTGAGAAGTTGACAATGCCAGTATAGCTTGAATTTACGTTTTGTGTTGAGTATGCTTTCTTTTCACCAAACGCAGACATGAATTTCTTGGCGAAAGTTATCTCATTCACAGGATTTTCGGTCAATGATACCCTTATTGTGTCGCCGATGCCTTTATTTAATAAGTAGGCGATGCCTAGGCACGACTTTATTCTAGCATCGTTGCCAGCGCCAGCTTCGGTTACTCCAAGATGCTGAGGGTAAACGTAGCCAGTTTCAATCATCCGTTGTGTGAGCAGTTCGCACGATTCGGTCATGACCTTTACGTTGCTGGCTTTCATTGAGATGACAAGGTTGTGGAAGTTTTCGGCTCCGAAAATGCTGATGAATTCCATTGCAGCTTCGACCATTCCGCGTGCCGTGTTGCCGTAGCGCGACAAAATCCTGTCGGACAGCGAGCCGTGGTTGGAGCCGATTCGTATGGCTGTGCCATATTCGCGGCAAACCTTTATGAGCGGCAACAGCCTGTCGTGTATTTTTTCAAGTTCAAGGTTGTACTCGTAGTCGTTTAGGTTCAGTTCCTTGAAGTTTGCTCGCTTGTCAATGTAGTTTCCTGGGTTTATTCTTACTTTTTCGACTATTCGGGCACATTCTTCGGCAATTTGCGAGCTGAAATGCACGTCGGCAACCAACGTTTTTTTGTATCCGTCGGCTTCGAGTTGCTTTTTAACAAGTCTTAGGTTTTCGATGTCGGGAGTGCGTGGTACAGAGAGCCTGACTAGGTCTGCTCCTGCGTCGAAAAGTTGTTTGCATTGGTTTACAGATGCTTGGATGTCACCCACAGGCACGTTGGTCATGCTCTGGATGGCAATCTTGTTTTCGCCTCCAATCGGAACGTTGCCGACTCTAACTTCATGTGCAAAAACCTTGTTTTCCATTTTGTTACATATTTAATGCTTTCAAAAGCGGAGCGATTATTTCTTCGTTGTAGGTAGGCAGGTTTCCGTTGATTCCAGTTCCGAGTTTCACATCCTTTTTTACTTCTGGTCCGTGGAAGTCGCTGCCGCACGAAATCATCAAGCCAAGTTCTTTCGCCATCTTGACGTATGTGTTGTTTTGTGTTTGCGAAAGACTGCTGTGGTAGGCTTCAATACCTACAAGTCCGTATCGTTGCAGTTCCTTTATTTTCGCGAAAGTCTTTTCGTTAGTGAGTTTCAGTGAATTAGGATGTGCAAGGAAGGCGATTCCTCCTGCTTTGTTTATCAACTCGATGCAAGTTCTAGGAGGTAGTTTTTTCCTTTCGATACCATCAAGACATTTTTTCCCTAATATTTTTTTGAAAACTGTTTCTATGTCGGAGCAGTATCCTTTTTCAACGATTGCCGCAGCGATGTGAGGCTTGCCGACAGTGTCGCCTTTTGCGTACTTTTTAACATCATCAAGACTTATTTCAATCTTGAACAGGCATTTGAGGGCTTCAATTATGTTCTTGTTCCTTTCTGCTCTTGCCTCACGAAGCATTTTCATCACAATGTTGAACTCATTGTTGTCGGGGTCGATGCCGTATCCGAGAATGTGCATTTTCCCGCTGTCAACTTCCGCGCTCAGTTCCACTCCGGCAATTATGCGGATTCCTTGTTTTTTGCCTTCTTCAATGCAATCCTTGACGTTTCCGATTGTGTCGTGGTCGGTAATTGCCATTGTCGTGAGACCTATGCGTTTGGCTTCTGCGACAATTTCTTGCGCGTTTCTGCTTCCATCCGATGCCGTTGTGTGTACGTGCAGGTCGAATTTCGGTGATTTTGTCTCTATATTATTTTCCATCTGCTTCTCCTTTAAATACTTTTACAGCAGGCCCTTCGAGCCATATATTTTCATATCCGTTATTATTCTTTTCAAAGTAAACCTTTAGCAGTCCGCCTTTTGCTTTCAGTGCGATAGGGGATGGCGTTCCTTTTTTCGTATTGATACACAATGCTGTAGCTACTGTTCCTGTTCCGCAAGCCAAGGTTTCGCCTTCAACGCCTCGCTCGTAAGTCCTTAATCTGAACCCGTTTGCATTGTCGGTGAAATTTACGTTTGTCCTGTCTGGTGCGAAACGCTTGTCGTCGGCAAGTTTGCGACCTTCGGTAGCTATGTCAACCTTGTCAATGTCATCTACAAATTTTACAAAATGGGGAACGCCGGTGTTTGCCCACATTCCATCGTCGAAGACATTTACGTTTCCTACATTTATCATCTTGATTCTTACGTTTTCACTGTCGATGATTTCGGCTTCGTGTAGGCCATCTTCGGCTGCAAATTTCATTGTTTTGACTGCTATTCCGTTGTCGAAGGCATATCTTGCAATGCAGCGTCCTCCGTTTCCGCACATACTGGCGGTTTTGCCGTCGGAATTGTAGAATTTCATTGCAAAGTCGGCATCGTTGCTCTTTTCGACAAGGATAAGTCCGTCGGCACCAATGCCAAAGCGCCTGTCGCAAAGCCGTGCTATCTGTTCGCCCGACAAGTCGTGCTTTCCGTCGAGGTTGTTGACGATGACGAAATCGTTGCCTGCACCTTGATATTTATCGAATTTCAAAGTCATGATTCAATGTTTTCGGTTGTTTTTTGCGCCGTATCTTTTTTATAATGTATATTGTGCACAAAAATGCAATCATAGTTAATGTCAATATGTTACAAATCAGCGAAACCATTCCTCCGATTTTAGCGGTCTTTGGCATATAGCCGAATTCTATTTCGTGTTCGCCTGCCGGGATTATCATTCCGCGCAGTATGTAGTTGCATCTGAAGAACGATGCTTTTTCCCCGTCAATCCTTGCTTTCCAGCCTTTGGGGTAGAAGGTTTCGGAAAAAACAGCCAGACGGTTGCCTTTGCACGATGACTTGTATTTTATGGTATCGCCTTTGTGGTAGGTCATTTCGATTAGGTCGGTACTGTCGATTGAAAATTCTACATCGGCAAATTCCGACTTGTACTTTTCGTTTACGATGGCGGTCTTTTTGGTGTCGATGTGCTGTAGCTTGGCAAGTTCCAAAGTTTCCGAAAAGGCAATCCTGATGCTGTCAACGAGCCAGACATTACCCGAAGCATGTTTGTTTTCAAGAGGTTCTGCTTTTTCCGAGAGTATAATGTACTTCACGTTGAGCATATCGAGAATAGGCGACTTGTACTTGTTTGTGAAAATTTCCTGAATTTCTTCCTGCGACATTCCGTCCCTTTGCGCCCACGACAGAATGTTGTATCGCGTAAGGGCAAGCTCTTTGTTGAGAATAGAGTCGCATAGAGTCGCATAACGTTTGGTGTAGTAGCTGTCACCACCGCCAAGCGAATTGAATTTTAGGTGAGTTGCATTGTCGTTTTGTACGGCATCGTAGCGAATGTCGAGGACTCGGAAGATTGCTTTGTCTGATGTAATGGTTTTGTCTGCAATGTTTTGTGCGGGTTGTGCAGTTTCTGTCTTGTCTGTGCCGAGGTCTCGCAAATTAACAAATGTGGAGTCTGCCAGTACCAGTACTGCGAGGGTGCCTGCTACGATTTTGCCGTTTAGTTTTTTACGGATGGCGAAAAATGCAATTGATGCTCCGATTAGAATGAAAACCAACGATTTGGCTGCATCGCGGCGAACAAGAGAAATCCTGTCGTTACGGATGGCTGTTATGTAGTCGTTTTTGAATTCCGCAACGGCTTCGGCGTATTCAATGTCCTGCGGCATATACGAGGCCAGCATTTCCGAAACACCAATCTCTGCCATGTTGTTTTGGTCGGTGCTTTGGTTGCCTGCGATTGATGGGAAGATGACGAAAATCAGAAGGATAACTGATAAAATTCCAGTCGAGATGTAGAGTGAGATAGTTTTTTGCTTTTCGTTTGTTTCGGAATTGTGGGTTATGATTTCTTCTGTTCCGAGAGCTGCCAGAACCGATATGCCAATTGCGGAAATTATCAAAATATTTGAGAAATGGCTGAAATTGTAGAATAACGGAATATTTTTAGTGATGAAATATTCAATATTGCCACACGAAAGTATTATTGCCAATATTGTTGTTGCAATAAATGCCCATTTTACTTTTCTGCGGCTGCATATACTGCCGAACAGAGCCAAAAGTAATGCCAATGCACCGATGTATGCCGTTCCGTTGCTGAACTGCCGTTTACCGAAATAGGTGGGCGATTTTTCTGTCAACTTTGTTGCATTTTCCAGCCCGAAAAGTGGTTCGAGCAACTGTTGCGTTTCGGAGCTGCAGGAAAGCTTTGATGCTGATTTTCCGCCTTTTATGTTCGGAATCAGAAGCGACAAGGATTCTCCGCCATCGTCGAAGTATGGTTTTTCAACGTTGTAGTCGGGTAGGGGTTGAACGGCATATTTTGAATATTCGTATTCGTTGAAAATCGCTTCGCTGTTTGTGAGTATTCCGCCAACAAGTACGGCTATTGTAATTGCAAGAGACGCGAGTTTTTGCTTAGTTTGGTTTTCCTTTGTGGCAAGTGCGTATATTGTGTACGCGAGGGCGCAAAGCAGTGTGTAGTACAGAATTTGATAGTGGCAGGTTGCTGTCAGCAATGCCGTGGCTATCAGTGTGATGATTGTGCCAATGATTTTTCTGCCGTTGAATGTCTGTACGATTCCAGCAAGGACGTATGGCATGATGCCGATGACTATCATTTCTGTAAATTTTCCAGCTTGCAGTTCTGCTATGCCGTATGAGAAAAATCCAAATGCCAGTGAACCCAATATCGCACTTGCTGGGCTTATTTTCAGACAGTTGAGCAGTATGTATATGCCAATAAGCGATGCAAGTATGATTATGAAAGGCAGAATGTTGCCAGTATGTTTAATTCCTGAAATTATTTTTGGAAATAGGTTGCTGGTGTTGGGCTGTGCTTCTGTAATAATCTGTGGTCGTCCTGAATAGGAAGTGTCGTCCCAGTTGGCTTTATGCTGAGAAATATCATTTTCTATGAAATGGTCATTATTATCTACAATAAGTACATTGGAGAAAATGGCAGAGAAGACAATAAAAACTACCAATGCTATCGTGTGGGATAGTATTGCTACATAGTTCCTTTTGCCAGCAGAGACATTCATTTTTCGAAAATTATTTCTTCAATTTCGGTTGCGAAATTAGAAATAATGCATCTTATTTTTGTTTTTTTATTGTTTAAAAGATGTTAACGAATTGTTGTCATTTTTGTTTTATATCTATTTGTTGGGAGTGGTCTTAAGTTATTTTGTTGATTGTCAGTGTGTTTGTAAAATGTGGTAGTATTTTGTTTGTGTGAAGGCAACCTTCTTAAAAAAAATCGTTCTTATGGGTGTAGGTTAAAAAATAAATAGTATCTTTACGCGGTTAAATTTTT
The DNA here is from genome assembly GCA_902762455.1 of uncultured Bacteroidia bacterium. GTDB lineage: Bacteria > Bacteroidota > Bacteroidia > Bacteroidales > ML635J-15 > Bact-19. Next base: position 15,581 of record CACWOG010000036.1, read on the forward strand.
ATTAATAGGTATTTTATGAACAAGGTTATTGTCAGTGTGTTGCTCTTTGTAATGACGGCACTTGGTGCCTTCTCGCAGGAGCAAGAGCCGCAACAAAATAGCCAGTCGTCGCAGACGGCAGGTATGGGTTCCGCTCTTAGTAGCCTTACTGCTGTTAGCGAAGGCTTTGTTTACGACGATAGCAAGATGGTAGCAATTCCGAATACAAATATAAGGATTCAGCCTCCAGAATATTTCAAGTATTCTGATTCGGTGCCTGGCTTTTTGCATGTGGGGACGATGAGCAGTATTCAGGTGGAGGAAGTTGTTGGCACTTCTTATCTTTTGATTTCAAGGGCAATGGATTCTGCATATTTTGCTTCTCAAGGGATGAGGCTTATTTCGGTTGAGCCTGTTGTTATGCATGATGGCAGCGACGGTTTGCTTTTTACTGCCGAAATGAAACTGAAAGGTTTTGTCTTTGAAAGACTTATACTTATGTCTGGTGATTATCATTTTACAATGTGGATAAATGCAGGTTATATTAAGTTGATGAGTAACAAGTTGAAACCTATTATCCTGCAAAGTATGTTGACTTCTAAAATTTACGATTAATGATTATGAAGAAACTATATATAGCATTTTCTGTTTTGTTGGTTCTGTTTGTCGCACGGGATGTGTCGGCGCAGAACGATGCGAACGTGCTGCAACACAACATAAACTACCACGTCGATTCTGTTGATATGTGGGGTGGAGGTGCTGCCACTTTTATCGATTTCGATTATAACCTTATTGACCTTTGTCTTGGTGAAGGGTGTGCAACCGATCCTAGCATACACGAGGTGTTTGGTACCGACCTTGTCGGCATTCATTTGGATTTCAATATGTTTATGTACTTGAATTCAACTTTCAGTATGCACGGGTTCTCAAGCGGTTATATTGGGGTCGATTATCCTGTTGAGATAACTTTGGATTTCCCCGACCATTATGGCTTCGACCACGGTGAGACTACTCCTATCCATTCTACTTATACTGTACAGAACGGCTGGGCGCTTGATACGCATTTCCCGACAGCTGGAACTATTGCTCTTGACCTTGAATATGGTTTCGGCGTTGATTTGTCGGTTTCTGTTGAAGCTTTAGGCGCCGAAGTTGTTCCACCGATTCACTTGATACCGGAAATTAGTTTCCCGACAAATCCTGAAATTTTAACACCCGTTCCACACGATTCAATAGCTGTTTTGTACCTAAATGCACAGACTGGCGAATATGCTTATCCGTGGATTGACGAGGAGACTGGTATGCCGTATATTAATACGGGTATGTTTGGTACAGGTGATTCACTTGTTATTCATATTCCAGATGCTTTCGGAATTGGAATTACAGCAGACATCACAATACCTTACGTCGAGACGGAAGACCGTTTGCAAGGTCAGTGCCTGTATGCCGAAGGTCAGGACGATTGGCTGTACCTGCACTGGAATCTGTTGCAATTTGTTCGCTTCATTGGTAATGCAGTCGGACATCCGGAAGTGGGAGAAATCGTTGATATTCTTGAAGGGCAAACAATAGAATATCCAATTTATGAAGATTATGTCATTACAATCGAGTATTACATTTTGCACGCAGGGCTTGAGATGACGATGGCGTTGGTACAGGAGTTCTCTTTCTGTCCCGACATATTGGCGACATTGCGTTTTGCGACACCATTGCCTTTCTACGAGCAGGTTCCGGGTGGAAATATAGTACAGCAAGGCGAGTCGGATGTAATAACCTTTACTGTAAACAATGACCTTTACATAACTTATCCTTGCTACAACTGGGATTCTCTTCAGGTTTACGATGTTACATACAACATTCATAGCGGATTTGTAAATCATACCTATAATAATCTCCGCCTTGCGTTGAATTTGCAGGTATTGCACGTTCACATCAATGTTCCTGGACTTGATGACCTCTTTAGTTTTGCAACTATGCCAGAGTTCCGCTTGCCGGACATAGAAGACGGTTACGAAAATCCTGACGATGCAATAGCTCAGGCATACGATATTTCTGGGATAGGTGTTCAGCGTTATAATGAAACAACTCCTATGACTCGGGAAGGCACGCGAGATATTGATTTTT
>CACWOG010000037.1 GCA_902762455.1 uncultured Bacteroidia bacterium
AATATAGATTTCTGCACCTATATATTCCGAATAATCCAGCACGTATGGATAATACCGCTTTACTGCATACATGTCAAAGTCGTCGAGATTGGCAGCAACCAAATATTCAGCCTTTTCGCTTTCGAGTTGCTTGCACAATGCCGACGGGTCGTAACCAGAATACTTATTTTCTACTTTCTTTCCAAACTTATTTTCGTAATATTCAATATGTTTGTCGTTCAAATTCAGTAAACCGCAAACATTCTCCTTGCCATATTTCTCGTCACAGTCAATAAGAGTCTTAACTGCCGGCTCGAAAATTGACTTATCGATAACCGTGTAATGTTCGCGTACGAAAATAAGGCTCAACACCATTGCTATGCAATACACCGACAAGGAAACTATCCTCAACGGATTGAAGTTTTTACCTACGAGCGAACAAGCAGTCAGCACCAGAAACGGAAACGAAAATATCAGGCACGACTGCTGCAACACAGGATCGACAAGCACCGAATACCAGTATCCTGCCGCAAAAGGAATAACAAAAAGCAGAACTGCTGTTATAATTTTCTTATAAACGGCAGAAAAATGTTCACGTGTATATTCGCCAGAAATTATTATGCACAGCACCGCCAAAATCAACACAATATACGAGAAATGAGTGAGATAGCGGAAATACTGGGTTACAAAATCAAATGTTGGAGCACCAAGCCACCCACCTACCCCTTTGAGTTCGGTAAGCTGGTAAATTGTTATTGGAATATGCGGAATATAAAGCACTACGGCAATCAAGGCTGCAAGCAGATACCGAACAATCGACTTGTGCGACTGGAAAAACAAGCCTGCAATACCAATTATGAACGCAACCATCATCGAAAACTGGTGAGTGTAGGCGCAACACGAGGCAAAAACGCCAAACAGAATCACATTTTTCCACGAAAAGTCCTTGTTGTACACCATCTTGGACCAATACAGCAACGCCAGCAACACAAAAAACAATCCAAAAATGTATGGTCGAGCAAGAATCGAATAATAAATGGTATATTGGCTAACAGCAATTATAGAAGCTGCAAAAATACCAGCCGTGCGATTGAACCAAATTTTTGTTACAAAATACATTAGCGGAATGCAAGCTATACCCATCAGCACGAATGGCAGACGTATTGCAATCTCCGATGTCCCGAAAATCTTCGACCAGAACCACAGGAACGACTGCACGCCGGCAGGGTGTCCTTCGAAAAGCATAACGCCGTCGCGAATCATATCCATGAAACTATCGAACTGCAGACGGCGCACGGCACTCAGTTCGTCGTGAGTAAACGGGCAATCGAAGAACCCGACCAAACGCAACACCGCGCCCAACACCACTATCACAAGCAGCGCAATCGCATGAGGAGAGCTATATTTTTCTTTATCGAAAAGCATATTTGTAATTTTTTGGCAAAATTAAAACAAAATATCGTACAGCCGCAAAATTTTGCGTCACAGCAATTTTAGGACATTGCACGCAGCGTAGCTACAAAAAAACTTTTGCCACTTAAAATCTTATTCTTACATTTGCAACAAACGACTTCGATTATGCTTACGATTATCATCATAATTGTTGGACTATATATCACAATCGACTGGATTAAACATCCGGGAAAATACGACAAGAATAGTTCGTGGGATGCATTCAAAAGGCGTTACAGCAAGCGTTAATACTTTCAATTTTCCATTTTTCAAACAGAAAAATCAGCATTTCCTTTGTCCTTTCATCAATTTTCATTAACTTGCACTCGATTATCAAAATAAATTCGCTTGTGATGAAAATTGACAAGAAAAAATACAATGCACAGCAATTATGAACCGACTGATATTTTACATAGTGGCTGATGCGATAGTTGCCATTCTGGCAGCATGTCTTTTCAACGATTCCATTATAACGGGCATTATCTTGATTATATTTATTTTAGGAGAAGTCGGCATTGAGTTACTTTTGTGGTTAATCCGAAAAATTCTCGGATTCTGAAAAAAATCAACTTATTTGCTTGCAAGACAATATTATTATCTATAATTTTGTAATGCCTAGTATGGGGTTAGCAATGACCCGATGCAAAAAGCACAGGAGACCCATGTGGCCTCCTTTTTTTGTTTGATATATCAATATTAATTACTAATTTTGCGGTGCGGGGGGAGCGTATTACACATAATTGTGTAATCCCCCCCGTTCCTTTTTTTCTGATACAAAGATGACTTGGGGCTAAATCAAATATTTTCACTATTTTTGCGATGTCAATCGGACTAGGGCTTTCGGGTCCTAGACTGGCAGGTTGGCAAGGTATGACTTCGGAACGAGAGCGTTGATTGTAGTTCAACGAGGCAGTTTTGAAGTCTTTTTTGCATTCTAATTTTTCATAACTTCGCAGTTGTAAATCTGATTACAGAATGTGGAGGCGGTGGGCGTTTGTGCGCCGTGGCTTCCCTTCTGTTTTCAGATTTTCTTTTTTAATTACAAATCATACATGAAATTCATAAATTTTCACTACTTTTGCACCGCTTTCCATTAAGGATTGTCGATGGCGGCGCGATAACTTCAAGCAATGCCGGGTCGGTGGGGTAACGTCCACCGTTTTTTTGTCAATCAAATATTTATTACTACTTTTGCATCGGCGCGATGAATTAATCAAGCCGTCACCTAGGCCCTCCCTTGTGGAGGGTTTAGCCGTTTTATATAAGGAAACAATCGTTCTTTTGAATATGTGTTTCCCCGTTCCTTTTTTATGATATTCCGCATTATTTTTTCATCGCAGGACGAAACACATCATATTAACACATCTCATAATCAATATTGTACAGACGCAAAATTTTGCATCTCAACATTTTAGGACATTTCCCGCAACAAATTGACATAAACAATAGATTTGTAAAATTTGTTTCAATTTGCTAAATTTCTGTTCGCAGGACACTAATCTCAAACCACACGGAACATTTCAAGACGTTGCACGCAACGTCTCTACAAACAATCATAAACCACCTCAAACAAATCTTTCAATTATTTTCTTTTGGTATTGGAATAAATATTAAATTTGCAGTCAAACTAAAAAACATAGAGATGAGAAAATTATTCGCATTATTGACTATCGCGCTAATGTTCAGCGCAAGTGCAAGTTTTGCTTGCACAAACTTCATTGTTACCAAGGGCGCATCAAACGACGGTTCCGCTTTCCTCAGCTACGCCGCCGACAGCCACGTACTCTACGGTGAACTCTACTACCGTCCCGCTGCCGACTATCAGCCAGGCACAATGATGAAAATATACAACTGGGATACAGGACAATACCTCGGCGACATCCCGCAGGTACTCCATACCTATAATGTAGTTGGAAACGTCAACGAACACCAGCTTGCAATCGGCGAAACCACTTACGGCGGCCGCGAGGAACTCTGGGAAGGCGATGGCATCATCGACTACGGAAGCCTCATTTACCTTGCTCTGCAGCGCGCAAAGAATGCCCGCGAAGCCATAAAGGTAATGACAGAACTCATGAGCAAGTTCGGATATGTAAGCGAAGGCGAATCGTTCTCAATCGTTGACAAGGACGAGGCTTGGATTCTCGAAGTTATCGGCAAGGGCAAAGGTCAGAAAGGTGCAGTTTGGGTTGCAAGAATGATTCCCGACGGATATGTTTCGGCTCACGCCAACCAGGCAAGAATCACCACTTTCCCGCAGGCAACAAAGAAGAGCAAGGATGTCGTTACTTTCAAGAACATCGACAAGCTCCTAACCGACAAGAACATCACCTGCGTTTACTCCGACGATGTTATCACTTTCGCTCGCGAAAAGGGTTACTTCAAGGGCAACGATGCCGATTTCAGTTTCTCCGACACTTACGCACCAGTTGATTTCAGCGGTGCTCGCTTCTGCGAAATCCGCGTATGGGCTTTCTTCAACGATGTTGCCGAAGGTATGGACCAGTATTGGGAATACGCAAAGGGCACAAAGATTGAATACGACGCAAACGGCTACGCAACCAACAGAATGCCTCTTTGGGTAAAGCCTGCTAAGCCAGTAACTCTCGAAACCGTAATGCACAACATGGGCAACCACCTCGAAGGTACCGAACTCGATATGAGCAAAGGAATGGGCGCAGGTCCTTTCAACTGCCCTTATCGCTGGAGACCAATGACTTGGGAATACAACGGAAAGAACTACATCCACGAAAGAGCAACTGGAACACAGCAGACCGGTTTCTCGTTTGTAGCACAGTTGCGTGGCAATTTGCCCGATGTACTTGGCGCAATCAACTGGTTTGGCGTTGACGACTGCGCAACAACAGTTTATGTTCCTATGTATGCATCAATCACCGAAATCCCTTACGCTTACCGCGAAGGCAACGGCTCGATGATGAAATTCAAACCGGATGCAGCTTTCTGGATTTTCAACCTCGTATCAAACTTCGCTTACACACGCTACTGCGACATCTATCCTGAAATCGAAACAGTCAGAAGAGACTTGCACAGAAGCTTCAAGGACGAGACCGCAAAGATTGAAGGCGACCTCCGCGAAGAAGCAGCTAACAATCCGCAGAACGTTGCAAAGAAACTTACCGAATATTCGGCTAAGGCTTCGGAAAACACAATGGTAACATGGCAAAACCTCTTTGCTAGCTTGTTTACCAAATACGTTGACGGTAACATCAAGACAGAACGCGAAGTACCCGAAGGATACAAGTACTATGCACCGGAAGTTAAGCAGCCAAAGTATGGCAACGACTGGTACAGAAGAATCGTCGAAGACGACACAAATCACCTATTGGAAGCAAAATAAACTTATTAACATAACTAAATTAAAAACAAATTAATAAAATGAAGACTTCAAAAGATTACATCGAACTGGAAGCAAAGTACGGAGCACACAACTATCATCCGCTACCAGTAGTTTTTGCAAAGGCTAAAGGCGCAAAGGTTTGGGACGTTGAAGGAAAGGAATACTATGATTTTCTTTCTGCATATTCAGCAGTAAACCAAGGCCACTGCCACCCAAAAATCGTTAAGGCTTTGACCGACCAGGCACAGAAGCTCACATTGAGTTCAAGAGCATTCTACAACGACTGCCTTGGCGAATGGGAAGAATACGTAACCAAATACTTCGGATACGACAAGGTTCTCCCGATGAACTCAGGTGCAGAAGCTGACGAAACAGCTCTTAAGCTAGCTCGCCGCTGGGGTACTGTTGTTAAGGGTATTCCAAACGATGAAACTTTGATAGTATGCTGCGAAGGCAACTTCCACGGACGTACAATCACCATCATCACCATGTCGAACGACCCAGATTCATACGCAAACTACGGTCCTTTGACTCCTGGTTTCATCCGCATACCTTACAACGATCCTGCTGCTTTGGAAAAGGTACTCGCAGAAAAGGGTGACAAGGTTGCTGGTTTCCTTCTTGAACCTATCCAGGGCGAAGCTGGTGTTTATGTTCCAGACGAAGGCTACCTCAAGAAATGCTACGACATCTGCAAGAAGTACAACGTATTGTTCATGGCAGACGAAGTACAGTGCGGTATCGCTCGTACAGGTAAGATGCTTGCTTGCGACCACGAAGGCGTTCGTCCCGACATCCTTATCCTCGGTAAGGCTCTCGGCGGTGGCGTATTCCCGATTTCGGCAGCATTGGCAGACGATGAAATCATGTTGACAATAAAGCCGGGTGAACACGGTTCAACATTCGGTGGTAACCCATTGGCAACCCGCGTAAGTATCGCAGCTTTGGAAGTTATCAAGGAAGAAAAGCTCACCGAAAGAGCAGAATACCTCGGCAAGATTTTCCGCGAAGAAATCATGAAGATTAAATCTCCGATGATTGAAAAGGTTCGTGGTAAAGGTTTGTTGAACGCAGTTATCATTAAGCCTATGAACGGCAAGGAAGCATGGGATGTTTGCTTGAAGATGGCAGAAAACGGTGTTCTTGCAAAGCCGACACACCAGCACATCATCCGCTTCGCTCCTCCTCTGGTAATCAGCGAAGAAGAATTGCGCGATGCTATCGAAAGAATCAAGAAGTCGATACTTTCGTTCTGCTAAGATTTTTCCGGATTATATCAAAAGGTCGTTTCCTTGGGGACGACCTTTTTTGTATACCAGAAAAAAGAGGAAACTCCATCGGAATTTCCTCTTTCATATTCAAGTAATAACAATTAAATCTTGTGGATTGCCAAGCCTGAACGAAGTTTCGGTTCGAACCAAGTGGTCTTCGGAGGCATGATGTTACCAGAGTCGGCGATGTTGATGAGCTGCTGCATCGAAACTGGATACAAAGCGAATGCAACAACCATTTCGCCAGAGTCAACACGACGCTTCAATTCGCCAAGTCCGCGGATACCGCCAACGAAATCGATGCGGTTGCTGGTGCGGAGGTCGGCAATACCAAGTATGTCGTTGAGAATGTGCTTCGAGAGGATGTTTACGTCCAAAACACCAAGTGGAGTGTTGTCGTAAGTTCCCTGCTTTGCGTTCATCTTGTACCAGTGACCATCGAGATACATGCTGAATTCGTGCAACGAAGCCGGCTTGTAGATTTCGGTGCCCATATCCTGAACTACGAAATTCTCAACTACCTTGTTCAAGAAATCTTCCTTGCTCAATCCGTTCAAATCCTTAACTACGCGGTTGTAGTCGATAATCTTGAGCTGGTTGTCCGGGAAGTGAACTGCCATGAAGAAGTTGTATTCTTCCTTGCCAGTGTGATTAGGATTCTTGCTTGCATATTCCTTACCAATGCGGCTAGCAGCTGCTGTACGATGGTGACCATCGGCAACATAGGTATAAGGAACCTTGGTTGCAAAGAGTTCTTCGATGCGCTTGTTGGTAGCGTCGTCGTTGATAACCCAGAAATGATGACCGAAGCCGTCTTCTGCTACGAAATCGTATTCAGCAGGCTGGTTCTTTACGATATTTTCAACTATAGCGTCAATTTCGGGAACTGCCTTGTATGAGAAGAATACTGGTTCGAGGTTAGCGTTGACGTAACGGGTGAGAACCATACGGTCTTCTTCCTTTTCGATACGGGTAAGCTCGTGCTTCTTGATAACGCCGTTGAAGTAGTCTTCAGACGAAGCGCAACCAACGATACCATACTGTGTACGACCGTCCATTGTCTGGGCGTAAATGTAGAATTTCGGCTTTTCGTCTTCAACGAGCCATCCTTCCTTCTGCATCTTTGCAAAATTCTCGACAGCCTTGTTGTAAACTATTTCGCTGTGAAGGTCGGTTCCCTTTGGAAGATCAATTTCTGCGCGTGTAACGTGAAGAAGAGATTCCTTCTTGCCTTCAGCCATCTGAGCGGCTTCTTCCGAGTTCATAACATCGTATGGAAGGCACGATACCTTCTCTACCAAATTCTTTGGAGGACGTAGGCCTCTGAAAGGTTTTACTATTGCCATTTCTTATGTTTTTTAATTAGTTATACTTTTGAAAAATAATTCCGCAAAGATAACTTTTTTATCAGTCGGAAAAATTTTAATCGAATTTTATTTTTCAAAACACCTAAAAACTCTCTTTACAAATTTAGACTTGGGTCTTTTATGTACATATACAACCTTTTAATGACCAATTTGGGTTATATCTATTCTGCCAACAATGTCAATTTCTAATTTGAACTAAAATGGCGGTAAATTTTACATCCGTAACATTTGCTGACAAAGAAAAAAAGGACGGCATTGTGCCGTCCTTAATTGCATAGATTCCACTTATCACGAAGTTTATTATATTGTTTATTCATTCAATTTTTTCAACATTTCATCTATATCAAATGTTATTTTGCTGAATGCAAACATCTTCTTGCCAAGGTCCTTGAGCGATGCGCCAATGAGATACACATCGTCGTCAATAAGCATAAAACGGTCGTGCGAATCGGCAAATTTGTGAATGTCAATAGGTCTGTACTGCGCATTATGCTTTTGAACATCCAGTTTAAGGCTTGCTTTTATTTCCTTCGTATATATGCTCGCCGAAACATTATCCTGCCGCTTATCAAGCATCTGCAGTACGGTGTCGTCAACATAGTTGTCAATCAGGATTATCCGTTTCTTAGCACTGCGAATCAGGTCGCTGGCAAACTTATAGGCGTCAAATATCTTTCCGTCGAAGAACACACCCTCAACTGGTGGCAGGGAAGTATGTACAAAAAAATCTATCTTGTTCTCTGTTTCGGCGACACGCCGTTCCAAACGCTCAAACCTCTGATTTATAGAATATCCTCTAAGCAGATACTCCTTTAAAACTCGGTTAGCCCACTGGCGAAATCTTGTGCCTCGTACCGATTTTACCCTATAACCTACCGATATTATTACATCAAGATTGTAATAGTCTATTTGCCTGATAACCGAACGCCCATTCTCAATTTGAACTGTTGCATTTTTTGCAACAGTTGAATTCCTATCCAACTCACCTTCATTGTATATTGCCGATATATGTCTGGATATTACCGACTTATCCCTATCAAACAACTCAGACATCTGATTTATACTTAACCAAACAGTTTCGGCGTCAAGCCTTACTTCTATTTTCACAGCATCATCTGGCTGATAGAGTATTATTTCGTTGGTAGCGTCCATTGGCGTATTATTGTATGTTTTGCGGTGATACATCGTATATCCGTAAGGGACGGTTTGAAACCTTCTCTTACTTAATTTGCCGGATATTTATTCTTTCTTTCGTAAAACTAATTTCGCTCCATTCTGGAATAAAGTCATTGCATTCTTTTTCGGATTAAATTCAAATTTTACACCTAACTGGTCGCACTTAAATTTGTCCTTGTCAACTGCCTCAAACGAAAAAGCATCATCTCCAATCTGCCCAATCAATGTGTTTCCTTCTTTTGTGACAATAAAATCCAAACCAATTTTCTTGGAAACATACACGCCCAAATAAATGTCCAAATCCTCAGAAGCCACATTATAGAATTCTGGTAATTCGTAAGGTTTGCCGTAAACTGCGCTTAAAACCGACTTTTTAATATCTCCGATTTTAAAATTACGCCCGTTAGAAGTCATGGCATACGAAATATTTCCGTCGTCAAAATGCGAATAAACAGAAAAAAAACCATCTATTGCCCCCGTGTGTCCCAAACCAATGTTTTCGCCAAAAGGAATCTCGAACAGCCCGAGACCATAGTCGTCCTTAATGGTTTTCATCATTTCGAGACTTTCATCTGCCACAAGCCTTCCACCAAACAAAGCGTCAGCGAATTTTGTCAAGTCGGTAGGTGTTGACACTATTGCACCCGCACCCATCGGAACAGTCCAGTCTGTTTCGTTTTCTACCTTCCATGAACCCAAGAAGCGATACGACCTGCATTCGTTGTTGTTCGGGTTGGTTTTTCCAAAAATATATGTGTCGGTCAGACCAATAGGCTTGACAATGTATTCCTGCAACAAGTCGGAATATGGTTTCGAGAAAGTCTTTTCAAGTATGTAGGTCAATAACACATAGTTCGAATTGCTGTAATCGGACTTGCTGTCAGGCTCAAAATCGCTGCCGCCTTTTTCGATAATCGCCAGCATTTCGTTTTCCGTCTTTGGCTGTGTACACCAATCCAGATAGTCATCGTCGTGTGTAAAATCGTGTATTCCACTCCTATGGCTTAGCAAATGCCTTACAGTTATTTTCTGTGAATTTGCGATTGCCGGAAACCATTTGTCAATAGTTTGGTCAAGGTCTATTTTCTTTTCTTCGACAGCCTTCAAAACCAAAACCGCCGTAAACGATTTCGAGGCAGAACCGATTCTATATTTGGATTTTTCGGTTGCTTTAACCTTGTTTTCGACATCAGCATAGCCGATTGCTTTTGTGTAGATAATCTCCCCGTTCTTCGCGACGGCAACACTTCCCATAAACTTGTTGTTTTCTTCAAGTTTATCGAAGTAATTGTCCAACTTTGCCTTGTCGAAGAGATTTTGTGCAAATACACCACCACTTAATATTAGAAGTGCAAACGCTATTAATATACGGATATATTGTTTCATAATATATGCTTTAAATAGACAATCCTATCGTTACATAAAAAGTTTTCGGCTGCACATTTAAGCACAGCCGAAAACCAATATTGTTAATACAATGAATTAATCAAATCGTCGTCCGCCAGATTCGGAACTGTAACCTTCATTTCGGGATATTCCTCCATAGCACGCTTGATGGCAAACATTGCGCCCTCGTTGCGAGCCCAGCTGCGGCGGCTGATTCCATTGTTGACATCCCACAGAAGCATAAGTTTCAACCTGCGCTCTGCCTCTGGGCTGCCGTCGAGAACCATACCGAAACCGCCATTGATAACTTCGCCCCAGCCAACTCCACCGCCGTTGTGGATAGAAACCCAAGTTGCACCGCGGAACGAGTCGCCAATAACATTCTGGATTGCCATGTCGGCGGTGAACTTACTGCCATCGTATATGTTGGAAGTCTCGCGGAACGGCGAGTCGGTACCCGAAACATCGTGGTGGTCGCGACCAAGCACAACTGGCTGTTTCAAGCGGCCGTCGCGGATTGCATCGTTGAAAGCCTTTGCAATCTTTATACGTCCTTCGGCATCGGCGTAAAGGATACGTGCCTGCGAACCAACAACGAGCTTATTCTTCTTTGCTTCGCTAATCCAGCGGATATTGTCGCGCATCTGCTGCGAAATTTCTGCAGGAGCGTCCTTTGCAATGTCTTCCAAAACCTGCATTGCAAGGTTGTCGGTAACTTCCAAATCTTCGGGAAGGCTCGATGTGCAAACCCAGCGGAACGGTCCGAAACCGTAGTCGAAGCACATTGGTCCCATAATATCCTGAACATAAGATGGATAGCGGAAGTCGATGCCATTGGGAGCCATAATGTCGGCACCAGCGCGCGAACTTTCGAGCAGGAAGGCGTTTCCGTAGTCGAAGAAGTACATTCCCTTGGCGGTGAGCTTGTTTATTGCATCAACCTGCCTTCTCAACGAAGCCTGAACTGCCTCCTTGAACTTTTCGGGACTATGAGCCATCATTTCGATTGACTGCTCGTACGAAAGTCCAACAGGATAGTAACCGCCTGCCCACGGATTGTGAAGCGAAGTCTGGTCGCTGCCGAGGTCAACTTTTATGCCGCGTGCGGCAAGGCGTTCCCACAAATCGACAACATTGCCGAGGAATGCAATCGAGTGGCGTTCCTTCTTCTGCTGCCATGCCATTGCGGTGTCGATAGCCTTGTCAACATCATCAATTATCTCGTCAACCCAGCCCTGCTCGTAGCGCTTGTTGGCTGCCTTTGGGTTAATTTCGGCGCAAATGCTTACAACACCGGCAATGTTTGCTGCCTTCGGCTGAGCACCGCTCATACCACCCAAGCCAGCAGTCACAAACAGACGACCTTCGGGACCTTCGCCGTGCTTTGCAATCTTACGGCAAGCGTTGAGGACGGTAATGGTTGTTCCGTGAACGATACCTTGCGGACCTATATACATATACGAGCCTGCGGTCATCTGTCCGTACTGCGAAACGCCCATTGCGTTGAATTTCTCCCAGTGGTCTGGCTTCGAGTAGTTTGGAATTACCATACCGTTGGTTACCACAACGCGCGGAGCATCCTTGTGCGACGGATAAAGTCCCATCGGGTGACCCGAATACATAACCAAAGTCTGCTCATCTGTCATGTTGGCAAGATACTGCATTGTGAGCAGGTACTGAGCCCAGTTCTGGAAAACAGCGCCATTGCCGCCGTATGTGATAAGTTCGTGCGGATGCTGGGCGACTGCATAATCCAAATTGTTGGAAATCATAAGCATAATTGCAGCAGCCTGAGTGCTCTTGTGGGGGAACCAGGTTATGTCGCGTGCGAACATCTTGTATTTCGGACGGAAGCGGTACATATAGATTCTGCCGTAGGTCTCGAGTTCGTTCTTGAATTCGGGAGCGAGAGTCTTGTGGAATTTAGCCGGGAAATAGCGGAGAGCGTTTCTTATTGCGAGTTTCTTTTCATCGTTTGTAAGAATCTGCTTCCTTATAGGTGCGTGATTTATTTCGGGTTCATACACAGCAGGTTCCGGCAGTGTGTCGGGAATACCCTGCAATATTAACTTCTGAAATTCTTCCTTTGTAATCATAGCGTAATTTTGTTAAAAAATCAATGCTGTAAAATTAGTAAAAAAGTATTTCGTGCCGAATTGATTTTTTGTGTTTTTATCAACAAAGGGAGAATGGGAAATGGCAAATTTGCATATCTGAAATTTATACGCACCACAAAGAGTACAATCTGTCCATTTCATCTCAAATCAAAAATGTTTTTGCTAATTCATACTAATTTCCTATTTTTGCCATTGGTTTGGCGATGAACCAAGCCGTACATATTGATTAACGAAGCGTTTATGCTCGTCTTGTGTCTGAAAACCTGAGAAATTTTCGTAGGCAAGAGAGTGTAAGAGTTCGCGCGTATAGCGTGGGCTGTTATGACTGCATCTTCCTACACGGTAAATCTCAGGACCATCAGACAAAGAAGTGGTATATCAGTGCCACGCTTCTTTTGTGTGTTTAATTGCCTGTTGGGTACTGGTGGGCGGAGAAATAAACATTGAATGAAAGACATAAGATACATACTAAAAGTGTTTTTGTTTGAAATCTTGTTTTTTACAATAACAACTTCAATATATGCTCAAATAGTAAAAACGGGAACCGGATTTGCATTGAATAACGGTTATATTGTAACCAATAATCATGTAATTAAAGGAGCACAAACTATCCATGTGTATGGAATAAGGGGCGATTTTACAAAGAAATATATTGCAGAAGTGGTCGCAAAAGATGAAGATATTGACCTTGCAATACTGAAAATTTCAGGCAATGGATTTCCTGGATTCGGTACAGTACCTTACAAAATCAAAACAAACACAGCAGAAGTAGCCGAGGATGTTTGGGTTTTGGGTTTTCCAATGACAAATATAATGGGGGAAGAAGTTAAATTTTCTGTAGGTGTAATAAATTCATTGACAGGTGCAGAAGGAGATAAATCGACTTATCAGATTTCTGCTCAAGTGAGTCATGGCAGTAGTGGTGGACCTGTATTTGACGATTATGGCAATTTAATAGGTATAGTCTCTTCTGGTCTTGATGCTATAGTCCAACAAAATGTATATTATGCCATAAAGACATCGTATTTGAAAAATTTGGTTGAAACAATGTATGTTAGTAATGTATTGCCTACTAATTCATTGATGGGCAATTATGCTAAACGACAAGATAAGTTTAAGGCAGTAAAGAACTTCGTATTTTACATTGAATGTTATGACAAAAAAATGCCTTTGGATGATGTTGCAAACCGACCATCTTACATAAAAGCATCTCCGACAAGTCTGTCTTTTTCAGAAAAACAAGAAAGCAAGGCAATAACAATTTCTACTAATGCGCCCTCATGGAAAATAACTTCAAAACCTAATTGGTGTACAGTTGTAAATAAGACAGCAACATCGGTAACAATAAGTGCTACAAGGAACGAATCGTATGAAAGTCGCAGTGGAACAATTATATTGGAAACAAACGATGGAAAAACGGTTTCTTTATCAATAACGCAAGACAAAAGAGAGGAACCATACTTAAATATACCCAAAATAATAGTTGTAGATTTGCCACAAATTGAAATATCTATATATACAAATTCTGATTCGTG
>CACWOG010000038.1 GCA_902762455.1 uncultured Bacteroidia bacterium
GAAAATCGCCCGCGACACAGATCAGCGCCGGGCGATTATTCTCCAGGGAAGCCAGCACCGCGCCCCAGGGCTTTTCATGCAGGTCGGCGACAAGGGCGAACTGAAAGGCTCGTTTGTAGGTTCTTTGTCGAATTTCTCGAACATGAAGCTCAATATCTCGCTGAAGAACATCAAGCTGAAGGATATGTCGCCATATTGCGTACACTATACCGCCTACCCGATTACCGACGGAATTTTGTCGCTGTCGAGCATAAGCACCATCACGAACAACTATCTCAATAGTTCCAACGAACTCAACATCTTGAACTGTACGGTAGAAAAGAAGCGCAAGGATGTGAAGGCCGAATACAGCAACATTCCGTTGAAGGCTGGTCTTTACATCTTGTCCGACAGGAACAAGAAGATTTCAATCGACTTGCCTGTAACCGGCAACATTGACGACCCCTCGTTCAAGATTGGAAAGTTGATTTGGAAGACCTTCTGCAACCTTATGGTTAAGATTGCCACAAGTCCGTTCGATGCATTCAAGAAGAATGGTGGCGAGGATAATTTCCGCGACATGTACATGGACATTACCGACCGCACTCTTACAGTTGAGAACTATCAGCAGCTCAACAAGTTGTCGGAAGAATTCCTTGACATAATTGCCGACAAACCCGACATCAAGCTGGAAATAACCCAGTCTCTTGACAAGACCACCAACTTGAACCAGATTGCTTTGTTCCGACTGAAGATGGACTGCTACTTGGAAGAAACTGGCAAGACCCGTGAGGAACTCACCGTGGAGGAATACAAGGCAATCCAGGCTATGCGCGACAAGGACCCGAAACTGGTTGACTATGCCAAGGCGAAGGCCAATGCCCGCAACACCACCGAGGCTGCCATGAAACTTTATTCGGGCACAGAACTCGAAGGAATGTACAAGATGATGAACGGTATGCGCGAGAGAAATCTGCGTGAATACTTCTCTGGACAGGGAATTCCATCGGACAAGGTTACTTTTGCTCCAATCGACGAGGCCAGCCAGAACAAGAACAAGATTACCATCAAGTTCGGCATGGATTTGCCCGACAATGTTGACGACATAGTATTGGACGAGGACGAATAGGAAGCGAGAGTCTAAAAGAAGAAGGAAATCAAACCGTGACAGTTTGTCACGGTTTAAAACTGCGGGCTTTAGATGGCAAAATGCGATTAACGGATATTGCTGATACAAAGCAACTTTCGGTAAAAATTAATTTGCCTTACCAAACCAATATTGATAAAAACACAATGGCAACCCCAACTACAAAACACGAACTTTTAACCGCCATAGCTGATGGTTATGCAAAACTGAACGAACAGATTGACAAGATGAGTGCAGAAGAAATTGCCGCACCATTCACATTTACTGCCGACCCTAAGAAATGCGGTGTCAGGTGGCAGAACGACCGATGCCTACGCGACCTGCTTACACATTTGTACGAATGGCAGGTGCTGATGGAAATATTTGTGAAGAATATCTGCGAAGGACACCCAAAAGACTATTTGCCCGACGAATACCGCAAGAACTATCACGAGATGGACAGGAAGCTTGTCGAAAAGCACCAAAACACCACAATGGAAGAGGCAAAGGAACTATTGGCACAGTCTCATCAGACTATGCATGACCTTGCTGGAAGTTTTTCTGAAGAAGAATTGTTTACGAAAGGCTACTTTAAATGCACTTACACCACTACAATGGCAGCATATTTCTTGAGCGTAACGGCAAGTCCGTATTTGCAGGCTGTAAAACTGCTGAAAACACATCAGAAGAATACGCAAGTTCGGGACAAGCGCTGTTAGAAAAGAGCCAACTGGCGAGAATCTTCGAATAATACATCAAGAGGCTAAGGCTTCTTGTCAAAAAAGCAGTATGCAACCTATGTCTGTAAATAACGATATTTGCTCTATTTTTAAGCAGTTTGTCAATACATTCGATTAAACATTCAAACGGTGTTAGCCCCACAACCAGCATCAGCCACAAAAAAAGGGTAAGCTACTTATATCGCACCGCTACAACCTCCTACCTTTGCTTTCTTCCGAACCTGGAGGATTCAGAGGGAGCTGGTCGTATAAGACTTACCCGCTGCAAAAGTAATACATTTTTTGCAAAGCCAAGAAAGAAATTTATTTTTTTGCGCGAATACTTTAAAATGATACCTTTGCCATAGAAAAACACTACAATGAAAACACTCATAAAGAACGCAATTGTTGTAAACGAAGGTCGCTGCGAACAACTTGACGTGGTGCTGAACAACGAATATATAGAAGACATTTTCCCTTCTGGTCACATTGAAGGACAATACGACAAAACCATTGACGCTCAAGGTCTTTACCTTCTGCCAGGTATTATCGACGACCAAGTGCATTTCCGCCAGCCCGGTGCCACACACAAGGCCGACATACATTCCGAATCGCGCGCTGCCGTCGCTGGAGGAGTAACCTCGTATATGGAAATGCCAAACACAAATCCTCCGACCACAAATGCCGACCTGCTGAACGAAAAATTCAACATTGCTGCCGAAAACTCGATGGCAAACTACTCGTTTTTCATCGGTGCAACGGAAGAAAATGCCGATGACATTGCAAAAATCGACACCACAGAAGTTGCTGGCGTAAAACTTTTCCTCGGCTCATCAACGGGCAACCTGCTTGTAAAAGACAAGAATGCCATTGAAAAAATAATGCAGGTCTCCCCTACCCTCATTGCCGCACACTGCGAGGACGACGGCATTATTGCTGAAAACCTAAGCAGAATGAAAGAAATTTATGGTGATGACATCCCAATGGAAAAGCACTGTGAAATCCGCAATGACGAAGCCTGCTACAAGTCGAGCAGCGAAGCGGCAGAAATAGCGGAACGCACTGGCGCACACTTGCATATCTTCCACATCAGTACAGAAAAAGAACTTGCATTGTTGTCCGACAAGCCATTGGAAGACAAGAAAATAACCGCCGAAGTGTGCGTTCATCATCTTTTCTTCAACAGCAACGACTACAAACGGCTCGGTGCGCGAATAAAGTGGAATCCTTCAGTAAAGTACGAATCTGACCGTCTTGCTCTCATCCAAGCCTTGAAGGACGGCAAAATCGATGTTGTTGCCACCGACCACGCACCGCACGCTTGGGAAGAAAAATGCGCGCCTTATACAAAATGCCCGTCGGGCGCACCAATGGTTCAGCATTCGCTACAAGTTATGATTGAACTGGCAAAACGTGGATACTTCGGCATTGAAGATATTGTAAAGTGGATGAGCCACAACCCAGCACGCCTATACAAGATTGACCGCCGCGGATACATTCGCAAAGGCTACTTCGCCGACCTCGTGCTTGTTGACTTAAACGCAAATTATACTATCACACAAGACAATATACTCTACAAATGCAAATGGTCGCCACTGGAAGGCTACACGCTCAACTCGAAGATTGTATCAACTTTCGTAAACGGCAAGACCGTTTTCGACAATGGCAAGATTATTGAAGGCAACAAATCATCAATGAAATTGAAATTTAACAGATAAGACTATGGAAAAGAAACTTATGATTATCGCACTGGCATTCGTACTTGGTTCATTCAGTGCATTTTCGCAACTCAACAGAACCATCAACGACAATGGCAATAACATACTTTACGGCTACTGCACCCGCGAAGCCCTCGAAAGCAATGGCGACGGCTGGTTCAAGACCGAATACGACTCATACACCGTAAAAACAGAAACATTCAATTTTGAATTGCCGGAAAAATTCGACAGCGTACAGGTTTTCATGGGAACTTGGGAAAGCAATTCAAGACGCGAAGTTCCGCGGTTCTGCAAAATTTTCGACCTCGACTATTTCAAGGATATTCCTGTCACATTCATCTGCCTCGACAGCAAAATTACGGTAGATGTGCTCAATGTAGATGATTACTATGTTCAATTTCTCCCTGCAATTGTCTTCTACAAGAAAGGTGAAGAACTTTGCAGATTCCTTGAACAGCCGAGAACGGAATCCATGGAATCGGACATTATGGACTTGATGGAAAGGATGCAGTAAACTTTCACTTCCCTTCCGTCACGACCTCTCCGCCATCAACAAACATTCCGCTTTTCGACCTTAGAATAAGTTTTGCACCACTGCCAACAATTAATTTCCCTCGCACGACAAGCCGAGAGGTTCGGTCAACTTTAAGTTTCGACTTGGGCTCCATACGGTAAACACAGCCAGCCTCTATCACAAGTGTACTTCTTTCCTCAACATTCACAATACTGCCCGTTTCCTGCACGAACTCGGAACCAGTTTCGCAAGTAAACACAGTAGGCTTTGCAAACAGTCCCGTAATACTATCGCGCATAGGCTGGGCAACCGTTAGGTTCTGCCTAAGCCAAATTTCCATCTTTGGTGCGAGAACAGCCTTTTCCTTCAACGAAATGCTACCTGTCCAGATGGCGTTGTTTGCAATAGTGTAATCGTCCCAGCGCACATCAATGCGATAACAGCCATCATCGAGCGGGGTTATTTCAATGCCTAGACCTGTGAGATATGTTGTCTGTGTATTGCGCGAAAGGTGAGCAGAATACGAGCATCGTCCTGTTGTCATCGAGTTGTAGAATGTCTTTGTGTTACAAGTACTTGGATTAGTTCCCATATTAAGTTTCGTATGCGTGCTGAACATATCTCTGGAATCTCCGTTTGCCACAAGGCTATCAATGTCGATGTGCCCTATATTCTTGCGCCACAAAGACCTTTCATTTGCACAAGAAATAGTCTGTTCTTCATCAGATATTAAAAACTGCCTTTCCAAATCATGAGTACCGCAGAAAGGATTTTCATCATCTCGGCTATGATAATATTCGTGTTCTGCCCAATTTATGCACCTTATCCTATACACGGTATCTGCATTGCGATAAGTGTAATTCCAATATCCCTCGGCGGGAATTATCTTTAGATTGTCACGTTCGTTAGAAGCATAAACGTCAATTTCCTTACCGCTAAGCACATCGCGACCCACCTGATAGTAGGCATACACGCCAGCCACTTTATTGGGACGGCAATCGCTCTCGTTGGAAAACTGCAAGAAATCAAGCTTATTGTTTCTGCCCGACTGATGGTTTTCGAGCCAGATGTACTGGTTCGACGATTTCTCACTATCCTTGTAAGGAAGCTTTATCCGCACTGCATCTCCGTAAGTCACAAAATCGCGAAGAATGAAAGTTTGCACGCCATCATCCTTTGATATGTCGGCATTTACAGGTGCATCATTTACATCACGGGCTACTATCCACCAATTGTTGCTGTTCCGATTGCTTTCGTGAATCCAATGCATACGCCAACGCTCGTAGCCATTACACGACACCAAGGTAGAACCAGAACCGCCCATAAGCCCATAGCCTCCTTGCAATGGCAGAAACGGCATGTACTCCGACGAATGACGATGATTTCCCCCAGATGTATGAAAAGAATTCGGGCCAAAGAACGAATGAGAAATCTCGTGCTGGACTATGCCTGTTGGATTATTAGAAACATCATGAGTTCCAACACATTGTGCAGTACCTATACCAGAAAAAGAATAATAAGAACCATTCATCAGCAACTTTTGCCCACTCAACATCGAAGTGGAAAAATAGCCGCTACCTGGACTATCTCCGCCATACTCCCTTGTGATATTTCGGAAGAAAAACTGAATAAAACCTATTTTGCCAGAACCGTTATCATAGTATGAAATATCGTTGTGACCATACATTGTCTGCAAACCACCCTGCTCATTTATAAAATCGACAGCTGCCTTTTCGATATTGCTTTCGTTGAAATTTCCATAACGAAGCACCCTGCTCTCCTTGATATTCACGATGACAAAATCGCCTGTAATCTGCAATTCATCAAACGACGACTCACCATAAAGCCTTGTAATACAACCATATAAATTATTAGGATTATATACAGTATCCATTAGGCGAAGCAGATAGTCGGGAGGATTCTGGTTGAGGCTTTCAAGCAAAACCATATTCCAATGGTTTGTCTTCGCAAATGGCTTTTCCTTTTCGGGATGCACATCGTAAATGATGTTTACAAAAAAGTTAAGCATACGGATTTCGCCACGAGGCTTCACACGCCAGCCATCCCAGCTGTTTTTCTGCGCAAACACAAAAACAGCAGACAGAATCAACAATATCGACAGCAGAATCCTTTTCAACATATCAATATGCAGCAAAACTTTCATCATCCAGCCAAGTCTTCTGCGCACGCATAACCTGCTCGATTACATCGCGCACACAACCTTCGCCGCCTTTCTTGTCGGAAACATAGATGGCAATCTCCTTAATCTCGTCGGCAGCATCGCTTGGACAGCATGGCAAACCAACAATCTTCATAATCTGGTAGTCGGGAATGTCGTCGCCCATATACAGGATTTCCTCGTTGCGAAGGTTGTATTTCTTCTTCAGCATTTCTAAATCCTCGGTCTTCCACACACTGCCCATAATCACTTCCTCCACGCCGAGATTCTTGTAGCGAATCATTGTCTTTTCGCAGAAACCGCCAGAAATTATTGCAACGACAAGTCCCTTGCGAATGGCGCATTTTATTGCAAATCCGTCCTTTACGCTGGTTGTTCGCTGCAAGTAGCCAATCTCGTTTATATTTACTGTCGATGACGACAAAACACCGTCAATATCAAAGACCACAGCCTTGATGTTCGACAATATCTCCTTGAAATTCAACGTTTCCAGATTTCTATTCATTTGTTATATGTTTTTAGGATGCTTTCGCTCATAATCTTGTAAACATCGGCAAGATTTTCATTAGAAGCGAGCATATCTATATGTGAATAAATAATTTTTCTATCTCCTCGCACAGCAGGTCCCGTCTGCGACGAATAGGCACCGCCAGCAAGAATTTTGGCAAAACTATGCTTCAACAATGGCGTTAATATATTAATAGGTATGTTGTTTTCCCGTAAAAGTTTCTGCCCTAGGCAAACGCTATGGTTCATAAAGTTGGCTGCGAAAACGCCGGCAACGTGCAAGACTTTGCGCTGCTCGAACGACAATTCGTAAATGAGCGGACTGATTTTTTCGGCAAGGCAACGCACATCGTGAAATGTATCAGCATTGGAAGTCTCGATGCAAACAGGGATTTCGCTGAAATTATCAATCATCACATCGCGTGAAAATGTCTGGAACGGATACATCACCGCAGCGTTCTTCTGTTTGAAAATCTCCTTTGGCAGACTTCCCGAAGTGTGTATGCAGATTTTTTCGTCCGGTAGGCTTATTTGAGTGGCAATGCTGGCATTTGCCTCGTCCGACATCATGAACAGGTAAGCATCGGATTTTGATGAGATTTGGAACAAATCATCGGTGAAAACAGCATTTACCTCATCGGCCAGCGATTGTCCAGTAATGTGATTTCGACTGAACACGCAGTCGATAACGAAGTCTTCGGCACGAAGTTTCCGTGCGATATGATAGGCGACGTTGCCCGAACCGAGTATTGAAATATGTTTTATCATAGTCTTTTTAAAGTCATTCCGTAAGACAAAGCGAACAGGCGCAGGAACGAGCCTCGAGAGCCTGTCTATACGGAACGCTGCTTGCAGCCTCGCGAAACGAAGTGAGCAATCTCCTTGTGTATTGCCGCACTTCGACACGCTCAGTGAGCGGCTTACAAACGCTCCCCGTTCCGTATCGCGTGTATGTTCTGACTTGTAGAATGACGACAAAAATAAAACAAAAAGGAAACCCCTTTACGAAGTTTCCTTTTTTTAGTTAATAAATTCCATTATTCTTCAACGAGAATAACAATCTTATTGTTCTTGCATTCCACAAGGCCGCCGTTGACGCTGAACTTCAGTTCATTATCATTCATTTCCCTGATAACGACCTCACCCTTGTCCAATGTCGAAACGATTGGAGCGTGCATGTTCAGCATCTGGAATGAGCCTTTTGCCCCAGGCACCTTAACCATTGAGGTTTCGCCTTCGAACAACTTTTTTTCAGGTGTGATAATTTCTACTGTCATAGCAACTGTTATTTAGTTTCAGCCATCATCTTTTCACCCTTCTCGATAGCCTGTTCGATAGTACCAACGAGGTTGAATGCAGCTTCTGGATACTGGTCAACTTCACCGTCTAGAATCATATTGAATCCCTTGATTGTATCTTCAATCTTAACGAATTCGCCCTTCAAACCGGTGAATGCCTCGGCAACGTGGAACGGTTGCGACAAGAATCTCTGAACACGTCTTGCTCTGTGAACAACGAGCTTGTCTTCGTCCGAAAGTTCGTCCATACCGAGGATAGCGATGATATCCTGAAGTTCCTGGTATCTCTGAAGAATATTGATAACTCTCTGTGCTGTCTCGTAGTGAGCCTTTCCTACAACTGCCTCGGTAAGGATACGTGACGAAGAGTCGAGCGGGTCAACAGCCGGGTAGATACCGAGTTCGGCAATCTTACGGCTAAGAACCGTTGTTGCATCCAAGTGCGAGAATGTAGTTGCTGGAGCAGGGTCGGTCAAGTCGTCGGCAGGTACATATACTGCCTGAACAGAAGTGATAGAACCTCCCTTTGTTGAAGTAATACGTTCCTGCATTTCACCCATTTCGGTTGCAAGTGTAGGCTGATAACCTACTGCCGATGGCATACGTCCCAGAAGTGCTGATACCTCGGAACCTGCCTGAGTGAAACGGAAGATATTGTCAACGAAGAAAAGAATATCACGACCAGTTGACGATGAGTTGTCGCCAGTTCCGTCACGGAAGCTTTCAGCGATAGTCAAACCCGACAAAGCAACACGAGCACGTGCTCCAGGGGGTTCGTTCATCTGTCCGAACACCATGCTCAGCTTCGAGTCGTTGAGCTTGTCCTTGTCAACCTTCTCCAAGTCCCATGAACCTTTTTCCATGGATTCCTTGAAGCCCTCACCATACTTTACGATATTTGCTTCGATCATTTCGCGGAGGAGGTCATTACCTTCACGGGTACGTTCACCAACACCTGCGAACACCGACAAACCGTCGTATCCGATTGCGATGTTGTTGATGAGTTCCTGGATAAGAACTGTCTTACCAACACCTGCACCACCGAACAAACCAATCTTACCACCCTTTGAGTAAGGCTCGATAAGGTCGATAACCTTGATACCTGTGAACAGCACTTCAACATCGGTGCTGAGTTCCTCAAACTTTGGAGGCTGGCGATGAATAGGATAACCATCCTGTTTTGGAAGCAGTTCCATACCGTCGATGGTGTCACCGATAACGTTCATCAAACGACCCTTAACCTGATTACCAACTGGCATCTTGATAGGGTTCTTGGTATCGACGACCTCCATACCTCTGCACAGACCATCTGTAGAATCCATAGCGATGGTTCTTACAGTATGTTCTCCGATGTGCTGCTGGCATTCAACGATTAGAGGCTTTCCGTTTTCACGCTTAATTTCCAAAGCGTCGTAAATCTTTGGCAGGTCTGACCCTGATTTTTCGAAACTTACATCGACTACAGGACCAATAACCTGAACTATTTCACCTACTAATTGTTCCATTGTGTAACTGATAAAATTTTTGCTAACAAAGGTAAAAAAACATATTTGAACTGACAAGAAAAATATTCCGATTTTTACAAAATAATTTTTACACATTGAAACACAAAGAATTACGCTTCAAAACAAAGACACAAAGCAACACTTAATACCTATTTATAAAAATCGCAGGAAACAAAATGTTTTCCTGCGACCAAAGTTATGAAAAAAAAATGTGGGCTAAAAAACTATTCCTTTATCGCCTTGAAGCCATTTCCGAGAATCTCGTTGCTGTCGATTACGTTGATAAAGGCGTTGGGGTCGATGTCGTAAATCTGCTCCTTGAGATGAGTGAACTCACGTCGCGAAACTGTGGTATAAATAAAATTGCGTTCCTTGCCGTTGTACATTCCTATGCCCTTCATGCAAGTACCGCCACGCTCGAGGTCGTTGATAATCATCTGACGAACTTCCTCATACTTGTCGCTCACGATAAATATTGTCTTGTAGCTCTTGACACCTTCTACCACAATGTCGATGACCTTGCTCTCGATGAAGATAAGGATTATGGAGTAGATTGGCAGACGGAAGTCGCCGAGCGAAAGCGAAGTGAGCGTAATGCAGCTATCAACGATAAGCACCAAAGTTCCAAGCGAAATCTTGGTGTACTTGTGCAAAATCATAGAGATAATGTCGCTTCCGCCAGATGTTGCCCCCGACTTGAAGACCAAACCGATTGCTAGACCATAAATTATACCTGCCACAACTGTGTTAAGGAAATAATCTGGAATGAACCAGCCACCGTTGTTGGCGATTTCCACCATGTTAACCCCGTCGATTGGAGCAGACATTATCGGGCCATCGTGGATTATAGGCGAATACCCCCAGAACATTTCCAACAGGAAGGTGAAGCAGAATATCAGGATCGTCGATACAATTGTCTTAACTCCGAACTTAGGACCGAGAATCAGCGTACCTATTATAAGTAATGGTATATCCATGCAAATTGCGTACAAGCTTATCTTCCACGGCCAGATGGCATTCAGCACGTTCGACAAACCGTATGTTCCGCCCGGCGCCATAAGGTAAGGGTTGACAAACATAACATCACCTACTGCAAACAACAGGCTGCCGATAAAAACCAAAAAGTAGGAAAAGAACCACTGTTTCGAAAATATCTTTTCTTTAGTCATTTTATAAAGTTTTATTAATCAATAATTTGAATTAGCAATTCCTTTGAAAATTTGCAGGTGCAAAGATACAATATTATTTACGATTTACGAAGTACGATTGACGATTTGGCTGACAAGATGCAAAGGGGGCTGATAGGCTAACAGACAAAATAGGCTTACAGAATGCAGTTGCCCCCAAAACGTTAAGGACGTTAATAACCTTAAGGTCCTTAACGCTGGGGGGCAAGACTTTAAGCCTTTGAGCCTGCAAACCACATTCTCTACGCCATTTTCAGCACACTGTTTATTTCCTCGTACTTCTTTATTAATTCTTCAAGGTTTTCGCGAGAAACAAACGAACCGCCGTTCTTTATGAGGCTTACCATCTGCTGTTCGTGTTCGGAGAGTTGCGACTTGCCTTTTTCTGCTTTGCGCAGTATTGGTCGTGCTACCAGCTTGAACATCATCTTATAGAAACCCTTAAGTTTTTCGCGATGCAATCCTCCCTGCAAGTAATAGAACGGCACATCGATGCTGTTCTGCTGCGCCAAGGTAAAGGCATACCTATCGCTCATCGGTGTCATCCCAACACCAGCAATTATCATAGGATTGTATTTCAGCCTTGCCATTCTCAGACCGTTAATCTTGCCAGCGCAAACCCACCCAAGAAATATCACGGCTTCACGCTTATCGAAAATCATTGAGTTGTCAATCACGGGAATGGCAGGAACATTTATTATGCTCGACAATAATTCTGCATATCCCTTCGTGAAACCAGTGTTCGATTCGTAAACTATAGCCTTTATTTCTGCCATTTTGTTTCGATGTAGTGTTGCTTTATGCCAAAGAATGATTTGAGTGCTTCCAGTTGTGCAAGAATCTTTTGCTTCTGCTCATCCGAAATGGTTGATTTTGTTGCGATTATCATCACATTCTTGTGGGTGTGTGCATCTGATATGAACTCGACAACCTTTGTCTTGTAGCCAAAATACTGCAGGAAAAGCACCCTGATGCTGTCGGTTACGAGTTCGGCCTGGCGTTCCATAAAAATGCCATGGCGCAGTATCGGCGACAAAATCTCGTTTGGTGTTCCGCTTTCCATCTCGTTGCGAATCTGGTGCTGACAGCACGGAGCTGCGACAATTACCTGTGCTCCTGCATAAACGCCTTTTGCTAAAGCATCGTCGGTAGCAGTATTGCAGGCGTGAAGTGCGATGAGCATATCAAGCTTGTCGGCATTGTAACTGTCGATTGCGCTCTCGGCAAAGTGCAAGCCATCAAAGCCCGATTCCTTTGCAAACTTGTTGCAAAGTTCCACCATATCGTGACGGATTTCAACGCCAGAGACATCGGCCTTGCACTTGAGCGTGTTTGTAAGGTAGTCGTAGAGTGCAAAAGTAAGATAGCCCTTTCCGCTTCCCATGTCGGCTACGGTTATGGTTCGGTCAGTTGGAAGCGTATCGATGTGACTGCTAAGTATTTCGATGTAGTGTGTGATTTGCTTGAATTTGTCCTGCGACTTGGGGTTTACGTTGCCGTTGGCATCGGTAATTCCGAGCAGGTGAAGGTATTTTTTGCCGTCGGAAGCCTCAAGTTTGCGGTTTTTACTGCGGTCGTGGCTTAGCGAAGGCAATTCTGTAATGCTGGCTTCCTGCTGCTTCATCTTGAAGTGGTTTCCGTTGTGCTGAAGAATGAAGTCGCCAGAAATAGTGAACAAAGTTGCAAAACGGTATTCCTCGCCTATATGTTTGCGCAAGTTGGCAAGAGCCTCACCAATAGCATAATTCTTCACAATGTCGCGCTTCTGGTAACGGTAGGTGAAACTAAGTTTGCGTTCGCCTTTGATTTCCACCTGCTTGATGTAGATGTTGCGTACTTCGGCTTCCTTGTGCATTGGCGATGACAAGGTTATCTTGACGAAGGTGTTTGCTTCGAGGCTTTTGGTAATCTGGTGGATGAATTCGTCCATTCGTCGTTCCCTTAATCTGTTGTTTTGCAAAATGGAATGTTGAAGGAGATTTCGGATAGCCGTCTTCACAACGATCATCAAACTGTATCGCGTGTTCAGTCTGGCTTCCGAAATAACTTTCTGAATTAGTGCTTCGAGCTACCGATGTTTACAAGTTTCTTCATGCCATCGGTGATTTTGCCGATTATTGGGTTGACAGGTCCCTGCTGTTGCTGTTCGTCCTGATGCATATAAATCTCATCAATTACCGAAGCATACTTCTTCTTTATGACATTACGCTTGAGCTTGAGAGTTGGTGACAATTCTCCAGTTTCCTGCGACCATTCCTCGCAAACAAGACGGAAACGCTTGATGCATTCGTATTCGCTCAATGTTTTATTCAGGTTGTCGATTTCGCCTTGATATTTCTTGATAACTTCTGGGTCGTTAATAAGAGCAACATTGTCGCGGTAGTGAATCTTGTGCTTCGAAGCGTAGAAATGCAAATAGTTGAAGTCGGGCGAAATGAGTGCGCTGGCAAACTTTTCGTTTTCTCCGATAATCATTACCTGTTCCACAAAGTTGGAGTTCTTGAGCTTGTTCTCAATAACCTGCGGAGCAATGTACTTTCCGTTCGACATCTTGAAGATTTCCTTCTTGCGGTCGGTTATTTTCAAGAACTTGCCGTCAACAAGTTCGCCGATGTCGCCAGTGTGGAACCAGCCTTCCTCATCGATAACCTGACGGGTAGCCTCCTCATTGTTGTAGTAGCCCTTCATGATGTTAGGACCTTTGGCAAGAATTTCGCCGT
>CACWOG010000039.1 GCA_902762455.1 uncultured Bacteroidia bacterium
AAGAAAAAGAATCCAAACAATGATGTTACTCGTGAAGAACTCATTAAAAAGGCCAAACTTATAGGTATCAAGTATATTGACCTTAGGTATGATTTTGCGTTCAAAACTATTTTTGGTACTCCCGGTAATGAAGATCTTCTACTTATGCTAATCAATGCAATCTTGCCGGAAAAAAACATTAAAAGTGTTGAGTTGGGTCCGCAGGAACAACAGGGAGACAGTTATGAAAGCAAGAGAGTGATTTATGATATCAGATGCCAAACGGAAAAAGGTCCATTGAACATTGAGATGCAGTTTGGCGAACGCAAAGAGTTTAGTCATAGGATGGTTTATTATGCCAGCAGGGCTGTAAGCAAATGTGTAAAAAAAAGTACCGATGACTATACTCTACCTGAAGTTTATGTTATAGGTATTGCCAATTTCGTAGCTATCTACCCTAGCCTGAGCAATGGTCTCTGTGTTTATTGTCGCGTAAAGCGAATTTGCCAGCTGACTGTTCATAGCCATATTGTACATTGCCGGCGAGAAGACAACGCTCTTTGCAAAATCGGCATTCACATTGTCAATCGGCGAAGCGAAGACATAAAGTTTTCCATTGCCATAGTCGCCTGCGACAAGCACAGGAGCCGAATTTTCGAGTGTCAGCACCGATGAGAACGATGCACGCGAAAACAAGTTCAACTTATGCGTAAGCTCCATGTTCGGAAGGCTGCCCTGCTTTTCCTCTTTCGAGAAGACGTTGCGATACAGATTGTTCTTATAGTCGATTCCATAAAGCTTTGTATCATGCTGCGTCAAACCTTCAAACTTTCCAATGGCAAACAATTCAAGGAAACTGTTGAGCGAAGCGTAATTCACCGACGAAGCCGGAATAAGGCAAACAGAACCGCCATTGTTGACGAAAGTCTTGAGCCTTTCAGCCAATCCCGACGATATTTCCGACACCGAATTTAGCACAACAAGGTCGAAGTCGTTTATGTTCATATCCGATTCGTGTCCTTGGCGCACCTGCTCGAACTTGAAAGTTTCTTCATCGTTGCCAAACAAGGCCGTCAGATAACGGCTTTCGTCCTTCGCATTGATTGCCAAAACCTTAGTTTTGTCGGATATGGCATAGCTGAAATACAAAACATTGTCGTAAACAATAGGATAATCGGAAATTTCAAGCCTTGCCGCAACATTTCCTGCGCTTGTGTTCTGATAATCAACGTTCACTTCCACAGATTCCCCTGCCTCGACATTGAAATTTGTCATTGCCTTGAGCGAATCGTTCAGATAAAGCTGCATTGGAATGTCGTAGAAGCCTTCGCTCGACTTGTTTGTAATGCGAACCGTGAGATG
This sequence comes from uncultured Bacteroidia bacterium, assembly GCA_902762455.1. GTDB lineage: Bacteria > Bacteroidota > Bacteroidia > Bacteroidales > ML635J-15 > Bact-19. Next base: position 1,342 of record CACWOG010000039.1, read on the forward strand.
CTCATTCTGTCCCACGCGATGCACAGGGCTGTCGAACCAGCAAGTATCAACATACAGGTTATTTATTTTCACAGGATTAAGTGACATCAGAACGGCATTTACATTTTCTGCCAACTCGGCTTCAACATCCTCGAACATATATTTCTGCATATCAGAAATTATGTAGAGCGAAGCGTTCTTGCCATTTCGAGCTAAAGCATTTGTTTTTACTATCAAGTCATTAATTTTCATCGAGTTGGCACTTATCTTGCAATCGTCGATGCTTGTTATGACCTGGTCGCGGTTGAGAGTCGCACGGAAATCGGAATAAAAGTCGTTGGAAATGAATATGTAGTTCATCGACGGGTCGCTTGCATACACCAAGTCCTTAGCAATCTGCTTTGCATGGTCGAACACCTTGCCCTTCGCTGCATCGGCATCCATACTGAACGAGTTGTCGATGTATATTATTGACAAATCAGAAGGCTCGTCGTTTGCCTTTTCGTTGTTGGGAATGAATGGACCTGCGAACACGAACACCAGCATTGCAATCGTCAGCATTCGGGCAATAAGGATGAGGATTTGCTTCAACTTGGTCTTTGTGCGCGTTTCCTTTTTAACATCCTCGATGAATGCAGTATTGCTGAAATATACGACCTTAGGCTTGCGGAAGTTTATCAGGTGGATTATCACCGGAATAGCCATCGCAAACAAAGCCCAGAGGAAAGATGGATTAAGAAATGACATTGACGATTTACGATTTTAGATTGACGATTGTTTTTCGCCGGCTGAGCTTGTCGAAGCCAAGAATTTACAGCAACCTTCGCTTCGACATTCGACTCCGCTTTGGGAGCGAAGCTCAGTGTGGCTATTTATTAATTATCAGGTTCTCAATTCCACAACTGTCGTTAAATGTGCTTATGTCAACACCGCCATCAATACCATCGATATGACCTACATACGAATCGGTCTGCCAGAGAGTATATTTTGCTGTGCTTGGAATTGTCGGATTCGACATCCAGAACATATAATCTGCAAAATCCTTTTTCAGTCGCTTATGATAAACACCTACAGAACAACATATTATAGGTCTTACACCGCAATATTCCTCAACCTTGTCCAAAAACGACTTCAGTGCAGCCGAAAATTCCTCCTTCGACGAGCGTTTGAACTCGCATTCGGCATAGACAGCAGGTATAAGGTCCTGGTCGTCAACCTTGACAGTTTTCTTGAAGTTCTTGAACTGGTCTTCTGGCTTTGAAGTCATACGGAAATAATGCGCCGAACCGACCTTCAATCCTGCCTTGCGGGCAGCCTTGAGCGACTTCTTGTACTTGGAATCCTGCACCGAAGCGCCATCGGTTGCCTTCAGATATACAAATTGCACCAAGGAATCCTGCGCCACCTTGTCCCAATCTTTTACGTTGTTTTCATGCGACAGCAGAATTCCGTCGTAAATAGTCGAGTCGCCCATATAGTTAGGTTCCTCTTCCCTAATTTCAGCGTATGACTTTGATTCGGAAGTGCTTGTTTCCGAGGAACCTCCGCACGAAACACCCAGAACAGCAAGGCAAAATGCCATAAATATCAAAATGTTCTTCATCGCAATAATTTTTGTGCAAAGATACAATATTATTTACGATTGACGAGTTACGATTGACGATTTTGGATTGTGCAGATTCAAAATGCCAAAACTTGACCTTATATTCAAAAAAAAACAGGCGAACCATAATCCGCCTGTTTATGATTGAATTATTACTTGCTTATTTCTTTGCAAATTCGTATCCTGCACGTATTGCAGCAAGGTTCGAATTTACAACAGCTTCGCCCTTGCGACCGAAGATGCGCTGGATAGAAGCTTCAAGTTCTGCCAAGTCGATTCCGAGGAACGGAACAGTTGCACCAAGCAGAACCATGTTCGAACGGGCATTTACCTTCTTTGCCATGTCGTTGGCATTGAAAGCAATGGTATTCTTAACCTTGTTCAATTCTGCCATAACCTTTTCCATATCTGGATAGTTCTTGATATTTACAAAAGGTTCCGAGTTAGTGATTATGCAACCGTCGGCAGCGAGGAACGGCAAGTAACGCAATGCTTCCATAGGTTCGCTAGAAAGGATGATGTCGGCCTGTCCTTCGGGAATAACATCTGCATAAATCGGCTTGTCGGAAATGCGAAGGTGCGAGAAAACCGAACCACCACGCTGCGACATTCCGTGGATTTCAGACTGCTTCAAGTACAAATTTCTGTTGAGTGCTGCATCAGAGATGATTTTGGCTACCGATACGATACCGTCACCACCTACACCGCACAATATTATATCTTTCTTCATGATAATTTTCTCCTATTATTAAAAGGTTATTTCTTTTCGCCTATGTGCTTCTTGAGTTCAACGATACAAGTTCTGCGCGGAATGATTACCGAAACGCCGTTGTAGTTGATTTCTTCTTCGAGAATCTTTACAAATTCGTCGTGGTTCTTTGGCAGCGGAACAATTTCACGGATATGTTCTGGTTCAACGCCGAGACCTATACATATCTGAGCGATTTTGCAGTGTGCCGATGAAGGCTGACCACCTGTCATTGCGGTGATGTCGTTGTCGAGAATCATGATTACAACATTTGCCTTTTCGTTTACGCAGTCCAAGAGACCAGTCATACCGCTGTGACCGAAAGTACCGTCACCTATTACAGCAACCGACGGGAAGATACCTGCTTCGGCAGCACCCTTAGCCATTGTGATTGATGCACCCATACATACGGTAGTGTCGATAGCCTTCATGTTGAAGCCCAAGGTGTAGCAACCTATATCGCCGAATACCTTACCGTGGTACTTAGCCATAACATCGTTCAATGCAGTATAGCTGTCAACGTGAGGACAACCCTGGCACAATGCTGGCGGACGGTTGGTTACAACTTCTGGAACTGGCATACCCTTTGCAGGAGCGAGTTTCAGAGCGGCTGCTATCTTTTCGGCATTCATTTCGCCGTCGCGACGGATGGTTTCGTCCAAGCGACCCATAACCTTCTTGCCCTTGCCGAGGAATCCCTTGATGTGTTCCTCGATGAACGGCTGACCGTCTTCGAGAACAAGGAGTTCGTCGCACTCGTCATACAACTTGCTGAGCATATTGTATGGCAACGGATACTGGGTAATCTTAACAACCGGATACGGGCATTTGCCGTCCTTGAAGTTTTCCATCAGGTAGTTGTAAGCGATACCGCTGGTGATGATACCGAGCTTCTTGTTTTCGCCTTCGAAATACTTGTTGTATCCCGATTCTTCCGACGACTTTGTGAACAACGGCTGCTTGTCGATAAGATTTCTGTACAAGCGCTTTGCATTTGCCGGCAACAAAACGAACGAACTAGCGTCAGCAGGTTCTGTCAATGGGTTCTGTGGCAGCGGATTGCGACGTTCAACACCAGCACGGCTGTGAGCCAGACGGGTTGGGATTCTGTAGAGAACCGGAGTACCGAGCTTTTCGGAAAGTTCGTAGCCGAAGAAAACCATATCGTAGGCTTCCTGCTGGTTCGATGGTTCGAGCATTGGAATCATTGCCCAGTGACCGTAGAAACGGCTGTCCTGTTCGTCCTGCGACGAGAACATGCTCGGGTCGTCGGCAACAACTACGAGAACGCCCTTGGTACCGATGATTGCTGCGTTCATGAACGGGTCACCACAAACATTGAGACCAACGTGCTTCATACAAGTCATTGCACGCTTGCCAGCGTATGCTACGCCGATAGATGCTTCGAGAGCAGTCTTTTCGTTTGCACACCAGTTGGCGATAACGCCTTTTTCCTTTGCTTCCTTCGATTTGATTACATATTCGGTAATCTGAGTTGACGGAGTGCCAGGATAGCTGTTGATTGCGCTTCCACCAGCATCGATGAATGCCTGAGCTATCGCTTCATCTCCTAACAATAATAACTTCTGCATATTTCTATATTTTATTTTACAATTTTAAGTTCACGAAGATACAAAATCTTCAGCAGTTAGCAAAATGTTTCAAAGCATATTTTACACCTATTTATTCACGGACAAAAATCTTACATAAATGCCTATTATCCAATAATATAACAAAACACTTATGCCCTTTTGTTAAAAAAGAGCCTCATCGAAAGCCAGAAAACAGAATGATTATGAATAAAGTTTCTTTTACCTGAACACCTGCAACCTGTCGGCATCGAGCCTAACGAAAATGAAAAGCAGAATCGTAAATGCCCACAGCGACGAACCGCCGTAGCTAAAGAACGGAAGCGGAATTCCAACAACAGGAGCCAATCCGATTGTCATACCAATATTTATAGCCACATGGAAAAACAGAATCGATGCCACACCGTATCCATATATTCGCGAGAATGTTGACCGTTGTCGTTCCGCCTTATTTATTATCCTGAATATCAACGCACCAAACAGCACAAGAATTACAGTAATCCCAGCAAGTCCCCACTCCTCGCCAATAGTGCAGAAAATGAAATCGGTACTCTGCTCGGGCACAAACTTGTACTTCGTCTGTGTGCCATGCAAAAATCCCTTGCCTATGAATCCGCCAGAACCTATTGCAATCTTCGACTGGTGGACATTGTAGCCCGTTCCAAGCACATCCTCGTTCTTGCCAAGCAAGTCCATAATCCTCGACCGCTGATGCTCCTGCAAGACATTGTTGAAAATATAGTCAACCGAATAGACAAATCCGCCCATTCCAACCATCAGTATCATTGCAAAAATCATTGGCTTCATCTTGCTGATGAAAAACATCACAAGCATCAGCAACGACATAGCTGCGTAGCCAATCATTGCAAAGTAGATGCTCATCTCTGCCAACTCCGGCGAAATAGTGCACAATACCACCGAAACTGCCGAAAGTACAACTGCGGAATACAAGACAATGCGCGTAAACTTGTTCCTTCCACTAACGACGACAAGTCCAATTACACACAACAATCCCACTATCAGCATCAGCAATGAGATATTAACGATAAGAGCCAATATGAACAGGAATATCAAAGCAAAAGCTGCGACAAAAAGTATTTTGTTGAGACCCTCCCTGAACATCACGAAGATGAACGTACAGAACACTAATGCCGAACCAGTATCGTTCTGCAAAAGAATCATTATCATCGGAATGCCAAGGATAAGTCCCGCCAGAAAATAGTTTTTCACGACCTTGAACGAGAAATCCTCCGAACTCATTAGCCTTGCCATTGCAAGGCAGACGGCAATCTTGGCAAACTCAACAGGCTGCATTCGGAAAGTACCAATCTCAAACCACGACTTAGCACCGTTAACCTCACGCCCAAACAACAGCACCGACAACAGCAGCACACAGCCTATACCATACATAACGTATGCAAATGTAGAATAGAACTTACTGTCAATCAGCAGCACTATGATGATAACCAGTATTGCCGCACCTATCCATATCAACTGTTTTCCGTACTGACAACTCACATCGAGAATGCTCTGGTGGGTATCGTCGTAAACAGCCGAATAGATGTTTATCCATCCCATAAACACAAGCACCAAGTACAGGATGACGATGAACCAGTCGATGTTTGCCAGTAAACTATTTCTCCTACCTTGTCGCATTGGGCAAAATTGAAGTTGTTAATATTCTTTGTTCCAGATTCGGGTCGGAAATTTCTCCCTTGATGTACTTTTCCATCATCAGACGAGCAATTGGAGCCGCCCAAGTACCACCGAATCCTGCATTTTCAACATACACGGCGATTGCAATCTTCGGGTCTTCCTTCGGAGCAAAAGCCATAAATACAGAATTATCCTTTCCGTGCGGATTCTGTGCTGTTCCAGTCTTTCCGCACACCGTAATTCCCGGAATATAAGCATTATGTCCCGTACCACCCGGCTTGTTCACCACCCAGTCCATACCTTCCACGCAAATGTCGAAATACTTTCTGTCGAAAGGCGTTACGACTTTCTCCGCCATCTCACCTTTGTAGTCCTCTCCGTTTATCTGCTTCAGCAGATGCGGTGTAATGTAGTAGCCACGGTTTGCAAGTATCGAAGCATAGTTTGCCATCTGCAACGGCGACACAAGCACCTCGCCCTGACCGATACTTACCGAATAAATGGTACTGAACGCCCAGCGGTTTTCGCCGTAAAGCCTGTTATAGTAGTCGGGACCAGGGATTTGACCTTTGTTTACGCCAGGCACACCGACATTGAAGGCATGGTTAAAGCCCAGAGTTTCAATCTTTTCCTTCCAAAGTCCCAGTCCGATTGCAGCATCCTTGTAAAGATTCTTGTCAATGCCACGCTGCACAAGTCGGCGAAACACAAAATAGAAGTACGGATTGCACGACATCTGTATTCCCATCGACACCGATGTAGGCGTTGGATGGTTGTGGCAGCCGACTTTCGACTTGTCGCACGGAAACGACTGGTTTGGTGTAATCACACCTTCCTGCAAGGCCACCAGTGCCTGCGCCACCTTGAAAGTTGAGCCCGGCGGATAAGTGGACGACACAGCCCTATTTAGCAACGGCTTATATGGAGCTTTCAGCAGGCTGTCGTAATTTTTTCCGCGCACACGACCAACCATCAGCTGCGGGTCGTAGGTCGGCATCGAGACCATAGCAAGCACCTCGCCCGATGACGGCTCAATAGCCACTACCGCGCCGACCTTGTTAGCCATCAACTTTTCGCCATACGCCTGCAAATCGCTTGATATGGAGAGTGTTATATCATTACCTTGAATTGCTACAGTATCATATTTCCCATCTTCGTAGTTACCTTGCACAACGCCCTTCACATTGACAAGATAAAACGAAACACCCTTTTCGCCACGAAGAATTTTCTCGTAACCGCGTTCCACTCCGCTTTTTCCAACATAGTCGCCACTCTGGTAGTACGGGTCGGCTTCTATCTGCGCTTCCGAAACTTCGCCGATGTCGCCAAGCACATGGGCAGCAATTCCACCATTGTACTTACGGAGAGTTCTGTTCTGCACATAAAATCCAGGATAACGGTACAGATGTTCCTGCATTTGCGCATATACCTTTGAATCAATCTGTTTCATAAAAACAGACGGCCTGTACATCGAATATTTCTTGGCTTTCAGTATCCGTGCCTCGACATCCTCCTTGCTTATTCCTAGGTCGTTGCACAACATCACGGTATCGAACTCGAATGTCTGGTGAGGCACAATCATCAGGTCGTAGGCGGCCTCGTTGCACACAAGAATGTTTCCATCACGGTCGTAAATTATTCCACGCGAAGGATACTGCACAACCCGACGTCGTGAATTGTTCTCAGCCGAATGCTTCAGCGAATCGTCAAACATCAGGAACAGAGCCTTCACCCAGATGGCGATTAGCACCACAAGGATTATGCCCATTATCGGATATTTGCGAATCTTGTACTCAATCATTTCCTTGACATTAGCAAAAGATGGAACAGCATAATGACAGCAAGTGAAGTCAGCGAGCTCAAACCGACCTTAGCCAAGGTAAACAGTATGTTTGCAAAACTGAAACTTTCAAGGAAGAATATCCAAAGGTGGTGAATTAAGATTAGTGTTATGGCATACCTAAAGAACCAGTAGTAGCCATAGTTGCGTACATTAAGCTGTTTGTTCGACTCGTATCCGTCGTGCGGAGAATAAAGGTCAAGGGCAAACGTCCTTACAAACGCCACCAGCAGTCCCGCCGACGCATGAAGTCCCAACGTTGAGCCGAAAAGGTCAACGCTCAATCCCATCAGAAGTCCCAACAGAAGCACAAGGTACTTGTTGGTTTCAATAGGCAACATCATGATAAACAGGATATAGACGAAAGCATTGACATACACGCTCACACAAATCTGGTCGAGAATCAGCGTCTGCACAAGCAACAGCACTATAAAGTACAATATGTATTTCAGTTTGTCAATCATTTATTTTTCTGCGCCTTATCGTCGGAAGCCTTAAGTTCCGTCTTGTCCTTATTCCTTATTGCATATATATACTTTATGTTATGGAAGTCGGTATATAGCTCAACGTCAATGGTATAGAAATCAGTTGAAAGGTCTTTCTCGAAACTCTTGACATACCCCACAGGAACACCTTCGGGGAAAATAGCGGAAAATCCGCTTGTCACGACTTCATCGCCAATCCGAACATCAACATAACCAGGTACTTCCGAGAATGTTGCGACCCTTACATTGCGACCGTCCCACGACAGCGAACCGAAATAACCGTTTTCGGCAAGCTTAACGCTTATTCGCGCATCGGGATGTATGATTGGCATAATTACAGCATATTTGTCCGACACAGAACTGACTATACCAACCACACCGTCGCGACCGATTACACCCATCTCGACTTCCATTCCAGCATTACGTCCGGCATTTACCGTTATGGAGTTTTTCTCCCTGTTTGTTGTCGCAGAAATTACCGAAGCAGGAATATATTCAAATTTCTTGTTAAGTACAGGAATACTGCTTCGTCTATAAGCCTCGAGACGGTTGCGCAAGTCGGCATTTTCCTTTTTCAAAGCTTCGTTTTCTTCCGACAAGTTCATATACTGCACAACGCCAGCCCATTTTTCTGCAATTGCACCAGTAACCACATTGGCGGAAGAGGCAAAGCCATACCTCTGAAATGGATTTGACGAAAAAAACAGCACGAGGCACAAGACCTCGAGCAGTATAAAGAGAATGAAATATGCGTATTTAACGACAAAGTCGAGCAGATTTCTCATCGCAGTTATCTCAGCAAGAACTGGAACTTGTCAACATTCTTCAAGGCTATGCCTGTACCGCGTGCAACTGCGTGTAGCGGGTCCTCGGATACGTGAACCGGAATGTTAGTCTTGTCGGACAGACGCTTGTCGAGACCTCTCAGCAATGCACCGCCACCGGTAAGGAAAATACCTTTATTATATATGTCGGCATAAAGCTCAGGTGGAGTCTTTTCGAGCACCGACATCAGAGCCTGTTCAATCTTTGAGATGGAACGGTCGATGCAGTGTGCGATTTCCTGATGCGAAACTGGTATTTCGAGTGGCAATGCCGTCATCTGGTGAGGACCACGTACTATGAATTCTGCCGGCGGATTATCGAGTTCGGGAATAGCAGCACCGACATTTATCTTGATAGCCTCGGCTGTTCTTTCTCCGACCCTGATATTATGCTGACGGCGCATATACTCCATGATGTCGTTGGTAAAGTCGTCGCCTGCAGTACGCACCGATTCCTTTTCAACGGTACCGCCAAGCGAAATGACTGCGATTTCGGTTGTACCACCACCTATATCGACAACCATATTTCCCTGCGGAGCCTCGACGTCCATACCGATACCGATTGCGGCAGCCATAGGTTCGTATATCATATAAACCTCGCGTCCGCCAGCGTGTTCAGACGAGTCGCGTACTGCACGAAGTTCAACTTCGGTGCTACCCGACGGCACTCCGATGACCATCTTCAGCGAGGGGTTTATCCAATTCCTATTCTTGTTCACCATCTTAATCATTCCACGAATCATAAGTTCGGCAGCGTTGAAGTCGGCGATTACACCGTCGCGAAGCGGTCGTATCGTTCTCAAGCCTTCGTGAGTCTTGCCTTGCATCTGGCGAGCCTTGTGCCCAACGGCAACAAGCTTGCCAGTCTTTTCCTCGATAGCGACAATTGAAGGTTCGTCAACGACAATCTTGTCGTTGTGAATTATGATAGTGTTTGCAGTTCCGAGATCCATAGCGATCTCCTGCTGTAAAAACGAAAAAAATGCCATACCTCTTCACATAAAATTTAGCATTGCTAAGTTACTGCTTTTGTTTTTTGTGGCAACAAGCAATAAATATTTTTTTTCACAATATATCGCTTTGAATATCAAAATAATATTTGCATTGTTAATAAAAAATAACAGCAACTGGTTAAAGGGGCTCAAAAAAACAAGAATATTTCTAACAAATTTTCAAAATTTTAAACCGACCTAAACTGCATTTCTCAAAAAAATTACCTTCCTCAGCAATATTTTTTTTGCATATTCGTTTTTTACACTACCTTTGTCAAATTTTACTATTGAAATGAAAAGGACATTGTTTGTCATATTGCTGATAGTCACTTCGTTCGTTGCAAATTCAAAGAACGACCCGAACTTCAAGCCGGTAGTTGACACCCTCAACAGCCTTTTCGTTGAAGTAATTCAGGCAAGAACAGATGCCCAAAAGGAAACCTTGAACAACGAGATTACAGAAACCTTGAACAAGTTCCTGCACACAGCAGGTTCTTTTGACCACGCTATAGACACCGTAAAAAACCTTTCTTGCCTAAAATCAAGCGACAACGCACTTAGGATATACACATGGAACCTATGTTACACCGACGGTTCGTTCAAGTATTTCGGGTTCGTACAGCAAAAAGCCGGTGGAAAAATAAACGTGTACGGGCTTCAGGACCGACGTAACAAGAACAACATAGACACCAACAAGGCTCTTGAATACTACACGACCTCCGAATGGTTCGGTTGCATTTATTACGAGTGCATAACAACCTCGTGGAACTCACGCACATACTACACGCTAATAGGCTGGGATGGGGCAAACAACCTCATAAATAGGAAGATTATCGAGGTGCTTGCCTTCACAAAAAGGGGAATTCCCGTATTTGAGAAAAAGATGTTCAAAGCAGACAGAGTGATTTCAAGCCGTCTAATCTTCGAATACGCCGACCGTGCCACTATGCTACTGCGCTACAACGACAAGCACAAGATGATTATAATCGACCACCTATCTCCCGCCGAAGACAGGTTCAAGGATATGTACCAGTACTATGGTCCCGACATGTCGTACGATGCACTCGAATTCAAGGGCGGACGATGGTTGCTCGAAAGCAACATCGACCCCGAAATTGCAATAAACTACCAGAAAAATCCTATTGTCAACAGGATAAAACGCCATGGCGCTTCTCACGATTTCTAAGCAATGAAACATACCAAAGAGATTGACATATATGTAGTTGACAACGATCCGCTGTTCCTTCAGGACTTTAAAAACAACTTTTCAATAGATCGAGGATATACGCTTTTCACATTCCATTCGGTACAAAAGTTCTTGTCAGATATGCGTGGGAAAAAAGAGAACAACCTATCCATCGTAATAATAAACGATATGATTATAAGTCACGGACTTAACACGAAATCAGTCGTTGAAATCCTACCGATGATAAAGAACATTGACAAGGAAACTTCCGTAATTGTGCTTACCGATGGCGACAACCGTGAGCTGAAACTTTCGTCAAGCGACCTGCGCCCCGACGCATTCGTCAAAAACGACAAAATGCTCTACTTCAAATTGTCACCAACGATAAACCGAATAGTTTGCCGCTACGAACTGAAAAAAAACAAACGCAACCTGAAGATAGCTCTAATTATCGCAGTAATAGTCCTCACGCTGACACTTATACAAATAGTGGTTGCATCAATAATATGCTAGGGCAAAAGCTCGTTTAACTTCGTTGAGGGCTTCGCCGTTCAATGGCTAAAGCCGTTTCTAGGTTTATATGCCTGACGGCGTTTCTAGGTTTCAATGGCTAAAGCCGTTTCTAAGTTTCTGTGCCTGATGTGTTTCAATGGCTGATGCCGTTTCAATGTTCCACGTTTGAATAGCTGCGCCCTTTCACGCTGACGCCGTTTAAATGTTTGATGGGCTTCGCCCGTTTATGTGGCTTCGCCGTTCAAAGATTCAACGGTTCAATGTTCAACGGTTTGAATGCCTGCGGCGTTTGATGATTTGAAGATTCAATAATTCGAAATGTTTGTTAAAAAACATGTATAGGGAGAAGACAACATTGAATGGCTGTTCGGAATGATTTAGAGAAAAGACTTTGTGAACTTGCTAAAAATCCTGCACTAATGTTGACAACATTCCTTTGTCCCTTATCCTCGACCAATACTCGTTGGCTTTCTTCCTATCGCCTCGTCCTGCATAAAGAATGCCAATCTGATAAAAATTCGTATCGGAATCAGCACATAAATCAATGCCTTTCGAGGCAAAGTAATCGTATGCCTCACGACCGCCAAAGCGTTTCAACTCATCATCTGTGACATTGTGGTCAAAAATAGTTTCCATATCGCAAAACTACTATAAATTATTTTAATTGTACAAGTTATTTTCAGAAATGTCATCG
>CACWOG010000040.1 GCA_902762455.1 uncultured Bacteroidia bacterium
CTACCGGTGTAAATAACAGGTCTGCCTGCATCTAGGTCGGCAATCAGCATGTTTTTCCATTCGGTTTCTTCATAGTTGCTTCTGTAGCAACCTGTAAGGGTATTCTTATAAAGGAAGAAGTTTTCCATTGCATATTCGGCAGTTCCGTTGCTGGGACCAACAGTCACAGCACCGCTACCACCAGTTCTGCTTACGCCATACGACATCTGCACTGCTACACCGCAATGATACATCAAAGTAGCAACGGCGTCTTTCTGTGCCTGAGTAGCCGAATTGGTATATGAATTAACCATATTGTTCCAGTCGTAGGTTGTTGAACCGAAATCTGCACTTAAATCTCCGTACTTATTATGGGTATACGATTGAGAACCATTACCTTGTGTGGGGTAGTTCCAGTATTTCATTATCTGTGCCATTGCCGTAGCGACACAACCTGTTACTGTGCGTGCTCCTTCTTCCGAATCGTAAGGACAAAGGGTGTTGTATGGAGAACCTTGGTCCCATCTTGTCTGGACAAGAGCGTTTACCGACCTGCTGCGCTTCTGCGAAGCCATTTGTCCGCTACTTAGTTTTCTCCAGTCTGTGGCAATATTTTCAGGTGCCGATACGCCATTGCTTATACCCATGCTAATGTCGTGTTCGTAGCCCAATAGCCATTCGTACATGTTTACAGGAATGTTTTGCGGGTCGAAATTGCCCGAATCCGAATAGCCTAGCACAGGAACGGCAATGTCATCCGCCGAGACGATTACAAAGCCGTCGCTTGTGTTGAAAATGTAAAATTTTGTAAACTCCGTTTGTGATGTTACATCACTGAATGTTGCGCGGGTCTGTTTCCCAAGATTCTGTTCCCAGAACGATCGAGCTACGGTTCTGGCGACCTCAACATCAACATGCTTTGCAAATATTGGCAGTGTAAAAATCACCAATAATGCCAATAATGATAGCCTTCTCATCCGTTATTCTCTATTTTATCAAGGACTTCAAATTTACTATTCTGCCAAATACGGTGAAGTCCATTGCCGAAAATGGCAGATGAAATAATGTGGCAAAATTAATTAAATTTACGGTTTTGATATATTATTTACGATTTTTTTGATTTTGAAAACAATCCAAACAAAGAAGAGGACAATATGTTATTTTGTGTCCAATATAAATTATTTTCAAAAAACTTTACCTCATACCAAATAATAAATTTAAATTTGTAGCCACATTTTTTTATTTCGGGTATGAAGCGTAAATTTTTACCACTCATTTTCGTGTGCTTGTCGGCAACGGCCTATGCCCAGACCGACACGACAAAGAACAACGACTATCTTGAAGAACAAGCGGTTCCAACAATAACACTTACCGAATCGGAGATTGAGGAGGGCTCGCAGGACAACGACATCTCAACCTTGCTACAGTCGTCGCAGGATGTATATGTAAATTCAGCAGGCTACACTTTCGGTCAGGCTCGCTTCCGCTTCCGCGGCTACGACAACCAGAACGCCGAAGTGCTGATGAACGGCATATATGTCAACGATGCCGAAAACGGCCGTCCCGTATATAGCAACTGGGGTGGTCTGAACGATGTAATGCGCTTTAAGACAAATACTTCGGGCTTGCATTTCTCCGACTATTCGTTCGGCGGACTTTCGGGAGTTACCAATATCTCAACTCGCGTGTCGGAGTTCCGTCAGGGTGGAAGCGTTTCGTACGCCAACTCAAACCGTTCGTACCGCCACAGGGCAATGGCAGCCTACAGCACAGGCCTTATGGCTAACGGATGGGCTTTCTCGGTGGCAGCATCAACCCGTCTGGCACAAAAATGCTACATTCCGGGCACATTCTACGAAGGCTACGCCTACTTCTTCGGTGCCGAAAAGAAATTCAACGACCATCATAGCCTCGGACTTACCGTTTTCGGTTCGCCGTCGCGTAGCGGAAGGTCGGGCGCAGCAACCGCCGAAACCTACGAACTTCTTGGCACCAACTACTACAATCCCAACTGGGGCTACCAGAACGGCAAGGTGCGTAATGCCAAGGTCGGCTACTACCACCAGCCGCGCATAATCCTTTCGCACTACTGGGACATCGACAACACTATGAAACTGCAGACCTCGGCTTCGTATATGTTCGGTCGCGGTGGAACAACAGCCCTCAACTGGTACGACGCTCCCGACCCGCGTCCCGACTACTACCGCAACTTCCCGTCGTACTACGATGACGACGAAAATATGTTCGCCCAGCTTACCAACGAATGGCAGAACGACGAGAACAAAGGTCTGCTCGACTGGGACCACTTCTATTTTGCAAATATGAAAAACCTATATACGGTTACTAATGTTGGCGGAAATCCCAACGATTCAATCACAGGCAACCGTGCAAAATACATCATCGAGGAACGTCGCAACGACATCAGCCGTTTCGACTTCTCATCGCGCTTGAGCAAGATCTTTACCGATGAGATTAAGATGGTCGCTGGCGTAAACTACATGATGAACCAGACACATTACTTCAAGGTAATCGACGACCTTCTGGGCGCCGACTGGTGGCTCGATGTTGACCAGTTTGCCGAACGCGACTTCAACGACGACAACTACATCCAGAGCGACCTCGACAATCCAAACCAAGTGAAGAAGGAAGGCGATTTGTTCGGCTACAACTACTTGGCAAACATTCACAAGGCCGATGCTTTTGCCGAAGCCGAATTCAAATACTCGAAGGTTGAGTTCTTCACAGCCTTAAAACTTTCCTACACCGAATACTGGCGCGACGGAAAGATGCGCAACGGAAAGTTCCCCGATGGTTCGTTCGGTGCATCCGACCACCAGCGTTTCTTCAACTATGCTGTGAAGGCCGGTGTAAACTACAAGATTACAGGCCGCAACTTCCTGCTCGCTAATGTGGCATTCCTCACCCGCGCACCTTATTTTCGCAATGCGTATGTTTCGCCACGCACACGCGACAATGTTGTGCCAAACCTCAAGAGCGAGACAATCTTCTCTGGCGACCTCAGCTATTTCTACCGCTCGCCAAACTTCCAGCTCAAGATTACGGGCTACTACACCGAATTCCGCAACGGAACCGAAGGCACAAGCTTCTACCACGACGAGCTTAACACCTTCGTCAACTATATGATGACTGGCGTTAACAAGGTTCACTATGGTGGAGAATTCGGAACCGAAGTGAAGATTTCTCCAACTGTAACTGCAACTGCTGCATTGGGTTACGGAAGATATATGTACAACAGCCGTCCGTCGGTAACCATAACTCAGGACAACAGTTCCGAAGTGCTTGCAACCGACCGCACCGTTTATATAAAGAACTACCACATCGGCGGAACTCCCGAACTAGCAGCAACTATCGGTGTTAAGTATTCCGCTCCAAAATATTGGTACATAGGTGCTAACGCAAATTATTTCGGTGAAAACTATGTCACGATCAATCCCGAAAAGCACACAGTTGAAGCACTTGACATTTTTGTTGTAGGTGACCCGCAATTAGAAACTATTCTCGGTCAGGAAAAGTTGAAAGGAGGTTTCACTCTTGACATTTACGGTGGAAAATCGTGGAGAATACAGCGCAAATATACTCTCGGTTTCACTGCAAGCATCTCGAATGTAACCCACAACACCAAGATTGCCACCAGCGGATTTGAGCAGTACCGCTTCGACAAGACCAACATCGACAAGTTCCCCAACAAGTACTACTATATGTACGGCATAAATTACTTCGTAAACCTTTATTTCAGATTCTAAAACACTTGCAAGATGAAAAAGATAATTCCCATAATAGTTCCGATGTTTTTTGCAGCAATGGCACTTGTTTGCTCCTGCGAGAAACCCGATGTTCCAGCAATAACCGAGTTGGACAAAGACCATATCCTAACGGTTGCCGACATCTACAAGATGCAAGCCGACAGTGGCGATTATTACCAATTTACCGACGATTATATGCTGTTTGGCTCAATCACTATGGACGACAGCCACGACAACATCTACAAGGAAGCCTACCTGCAGGATTCCACTGGCGGAATAAACATCTACAAGCTCAGCAAGGCAGGTATGGTAAAGGTTGGCGACCGCATCCGCATGAACCTGAAAGGCAGTTATATAGTAAATTACAGCGGCAAGATGGAACTAAGTTTTGTCGATGTCGAGGATGCCACTCTGCAGGTGATACTTCAGGAACCAAATGTACCGATTACTCCAGAGGAAGTTACTATGGCTCAGGTTATTGAAAATCCAGCATACTACGACTGCCGTCTTGTAAAACTCAACAATGTGCAGTTTGCGGCAAGCGACACCTCGATGACCTACGCAGTGGAACACGGTTCGGCAACACAGAACCGCAACATGACAAGCTGCGACGGAAATACACTCGTCGCCCGCAACAGCGACTACGCCGACTTTGCTGGACAACCATTGCCAAAGGGCAGCGGAAGCGTCGTGGGAATTATGACACGATACATTACAAATAGCAACACAGGAACAAAGACAACCTATCAGATAATTATCCGTTCGACCGATGAAGTGAACATGGAAAACGAAAGGTGCGACTAAAAAACAAGAAGATATGAAAAGCATAATCAAGATATTGGCAATAGCAACGGCAATAGTGCCGGCATTTATGTTCAGCGGTTGCATACAGGGCAAGTACGACACTCCAGAAGTAAGCGAAGTGCCTGTTGGCGATACTGTTACAATCACTCATTTATGGGATATTTACGAATCTCTTACAACAGCAATTAATGTACGCGATTCACTTATTGCTACAGATTGTGAATTGTATGACTCGCTTGGAATGATAGATTGGGTAAGATACGATTCGCTTATGGCTGCTTGTGGTGGAAAATACCAGTTTAAAAAAGACCATTCAGTTTTCGGCTACATAACCATGTCCGACAAGATTGGCAACATCTACAAGTCGGCTTACCTGCAAGGCGGTGCCGACGACGACAAGGCCATCAACCTGCACCTGCTTTCGTCGGGTGGAGTGTACGAAGGCGACTATGTGCGCGTGAACCTCAAAGGCTTGGTTCTTAGCGACTACAGCGGTATGATACAGTTGGATTCGGTTCACGTTGACAATAACATTGTCAAGTTGAAAACCCGTTGCTTCCTCGAACCAGAACTTGTTGACATTGAGAATATTGGCACTGGTTCGTATGTTGGAAAACTTGTCAAGTTTCGCAAGGTACAGTTCCAGCAGCAGTATGTTGGACAAACCTACGCCGACAAGGAAGGCCAGAAGACAGTTAATACCTACATCGAGGACGAGCTTGGCAACACCATGATTGTCCGCACAAGCGGTTACGCTAACTTTGCAGGCGACACCATTCCCGCAGGAAGCGGTTCGCTCGTGGCTATTGTAAGCAGATACAATACTGAATACCAATTGTTTATTCGCAACACCAATGAGGTACAGCTTACTGGTCGTCGCTTTGGCGATGTTGACGAAATCTTTGAAAACAACTTTGATGCTTCGCCTGCTGGTGAATTTGCCGATGCAGGATGGCAGAACAATGCCGTACAAGGCAGTGCAAAGTGGATATGCCAGGCTGCTACCGATGGAAACATCCTTAGCATCAGTGGAAACAATGGCGAACAGAACGAAACTTGGCTTATAACTCCCGAAATTGCACTTCAGGCAAATTCGTATCTCAGCTTCAAGACCAGAATGCTGACCGCAGGAAATACGCTTACGGCACTTATTTCAACCGACGGCACCAACTGGATACAACTTCCAGCCAACATTGCCTCATCGACCGACTGGGCAATCTCCGGCGATGTGAGCCTTGCACAATATTCAGGCAACATCCGCATAGCCTTCAAGTTTGAAAGTCCTGTAGGAGTTGCAGGAAAGTATTTCCTAGACGAAGTAAAGGTTTTCACTAAGTAATTTGCAATCAGATACTTGCATACATAAGTAAGGATAAATCATTGAAATTTATCCTTCGTTGGTAAATTATACCCATAAATGAACCAATTTTTAAAAATTCTCGTGGAAATATACCTATAAATATAATTTGGACATAATTTTTAACCATTGAATAATAAAAATTATTAACTTGCCTTGCTATTTTTAAATTAAAATTCGTATGAAACGACTATTATTTTTAGTGGTCATCTGCGCAATGTGCAGTTTCGCATTTTCGCAGAACGGGAGCATCCCGTTAAACCCATCGGCAACAAAGAGTGGCTCGCTTCAATCCAACAGTATGTCAGGATTTAGCACCACCTTTTCTTTCAACTCCATCGAGAGCCAATCCATTTCAAACGAAAAGGGTAACTTCTCAGAAATCTCAATCGATGCTTCATTCCCATACGGTGAAGTCGGTTCTCCATCGCTTCCTATGGTTACACGGTTGATTGCAATTCCGGAAGGTGCAACGCCAGTAGTCACGGTAAACGGATATTCTGAAGCGGAATATGCGTTGGCCGACTACGGTATCAATACCTTGTCGGCACAGCAGGCACCTGTACGCAAGGACATCGACCCGACAACCGTGGAATATGTAGTCAACAATGCCGCATACGCACGCGACACCTACACCACCGATGAAATTGCATCAGTAGAATATCTGGGTACTATGCGTGGCATCCGCCTCGGCAAACTGACAATCCGTCCAGTTGCATACAATGCCGTAGCAAATACCATCAAGGTTCGCAACGACATCAATGTAACGGTCAATTTCGAGAATGCCAATGCTGCACTTACGCAGAGTATGTTTGCAAGTACTTACAGCCCTGCCTTCAACAGCATCTACGACCAGTTGCTCAACAAGAGCATTTTCGGACAAAGGGCAACCAGGGACGCTTACAGCGACCATCCCGACTTGTACAATACTCCTGTAAGAATGTTGGTTATATGTTATTCTGGGTTCAAGAACAATGCATCGCTTAACCAGTGGCTTCAATGGAAACTGCAGAAAGGTTACTATGTTGACATTTTCTATACCGACGAGACTGGAACAACGGCTTCGGCAATTGCATCGTTCATCAGAACAAAATATAATGCGTCTGTTGCATCAGGTAATGCATATACCTATTTGATTACAATCGGTGATACAGGACAGATACCGCAATACGGACAGAATAGAATTGATAGTACTATAGGCAATTGTGCATACGATTTGGGATATTCTTCAATCGATTATGCATCAAACAGCAGCGATTATTTCCCCGATATGTTTTACAGCCGTATTTCGGTTGAAAACACAACACATCTTGCAAACTATGTTGAAAAGGTCATCACTTACGAAAAGTACCAAATGACGGATGGTGGAAACTATTTAAATAATGTAATAATTGTAGGAGGTTGGGATAGTAGCTCAGGAAACTGGACGAGCAACGTCGCTGGTCCTACCGTAAATTATGCAAGGACAAATTACTTTAATTCAGCAAATACTACATACGGTGGTTTTGAAAATGGAACAATAAGCACTGTAATCTCAACAAGTTCAACTCCAGGCTATTCAGGATCAAACAATGGCGCATTTAACGGCATAAACAATGGTGCTTGCTTTGTGAATTATACTGCACATGGTGACAAGCAGGAATGGTCACAACCAGAATTCACCGCAGCACAAGTAGCCACTTTGACCAATACTGGAAAATACTTCTTTGGTGTAGGCAACTGCTGCTTGACTGGTAACTTCAACAATACTACGACAACCTATTCGCCTGGCTCGGCGATAGGCGCAAACGCCTGTTTCGCCGAAACTATGATTCGTGTACCAAATGCGGGTGCAGTAGCATACGTTGGTTGCTCGCCATATTCATACTGGTATGAAGACTTCTATTGGGGCGTTGGAGCACATAGATATTCTGGAGGAAATTATCCTAGCGTATCAGGGTCAACTATGGGTGTTTACGATGCTATGTTCGTTGACGAATACTGGAACTCGGCATCTTCATTGCTGTATCTCGGGAACTTGGCTGTAGCTGCTGCAGAGGCTTCAAACTACGAAACTTCAGTTGGACCTTCATATTACTTCCAGTATTACCACACTTTCGGCGATGGTTCCGTAATGCCATACGTTACAAAGCCGGAAGTTAATAACGTTACTCTTCCTGCATCGGTAATGTCTGGTGCAACTTCGATGACTGTAAACGCAATTGCCGGTTCGTATGTTGCCGTTACCGACAACGAATCGACAATCTACGGCGTGGCAGTTGCAAACGCTTCGGGCGTAGCAACGGTTAACTTCACCGAGGCAATACCAGGTTCGGGAACTCTTTATGTTGTAGTTACCCGCCAGCAGTATCAGCCTTACTTCGGTACTGTTTCGGTAATCGCTCCAAATCCTCCAACAGCCGACTTCACCGGTACTCCTACCACTATCCTCGAAAGAGAATCGGTAACTTTCACAAACACTTCGCAGTATGCTGCAACTTGCCAGTGGAACTTTGGCGACGGTCAGACTTCAACCGAAATAAATCCAGTTCATACCTATATGACTCCTGGAACCTATACGGTTACATTGCGCGTTGAAAACACTCTTGGCAACGATACCAAAACTCGCACAAACTACATTACGGTAAATGCAAATACCAATCCTCCAGTTGCTGACTTTGAAGCTTCGGAAACCGAAGTTTCAATGGGTAGTACAGTAAACTTCACCGACCTTACCGAAAATATCCCGACATCGTGGGAATGGACTTTTGAAGGCGGTACTCCTGCAACATCTACCGAGCAGAACCCGAGCGTTTCATATAGTGAACCTGGCGAGTACACTGTTACTTTGGTCGCACACAACGCCTACGGCGAAGATACTGAAACCAAGACCGGCTACATTACCGTCTTCTATCCCGACATTGTAATGAGCAACCAGAATGTTTATGTCTGCGGTGGAACTTACAAGGATCCGGGTGGAGATGGCGACTATGGTAACAGCCTATCTTATACACAGACAATATACCCCGCTACCAGTGGAGCAAAGGTTAGACTGACATTCACCGAATTCTCGCTCGAAGCAGCTTCTAGTTCAGGTTGGGGTAGTTCGGCAGGTACTTGCTACGACAAGTTATACATCTACGATGGTGTAACTACATCGACAACCGCAGTTGTCAATGGCGTATGCGGAACCAACAATCCTGGCACAATAACAGCAACAAATGCATCGGGAGCACTTACAATAATGTTCTCCTCAGATGGTTCGGTTGCTTCGTCTGGTTGGGTGGCAGAAATCAGCTGCTACATACCAGGTCCGGAAGTCGAGGTTCAAGACTACACTCCGACAACAGCACGCTTCAACACAACCAACGACCTCAATGTGACATTCACTAATACGGGTGTTGGTTCAACCAGTGCAAACACAACAGCAACTATCTCTACAACAGACGAATACCTTACACTCAATAGCACATCGGCAATACTCGGTGCTATAGCAAGCAACGCTACAGCAACAGGAACATTCAACTTCTCGCTTGCCGAAAATGTTCCCGACGGTCACGTTGCAACAATCAATGTTGAAATCACCGACGGAAGCAGCACTTGGAACGAAACGGTTACAATCACCGCTATCGGTCCTTCTTGCAATGCTCCTACAGGATTGCAGGTTGCTGTTAACAATGCCGATGCAACAATAACTTGGGACGCTCAGAGCATTGCTACGCTTACCATTAGCGACGACTTTGAAGGACACGAAGCATTCGCAATCAACTCGCCTGGTACTGTTGGTTGGACTTATATTGATGGAGATGGAGCGTCTACATACACCTTTTCTAATTATTCTTCTTGGACAAATGCAAACGAACCGATGGCATATATAGTGTTCAATCCAACACAAGTATCTTATACAGGAAATGGTGGAGGAACATTTGCTTCTAGAACAAATATCAATGCACACTCTGGTACACAATTCATAGCCGCTGTGTGTTCGCGAAGAGCGGTAAACGACGACTGGATTATTAGTCCCGAGTTAAACTATAGTGAAGAATTCACATTCTCATTCTACTGCCGTGGTGGTCATTCCGGCACAGAAACATACGAAGTGCTTTACTCTACCACTACAAACGATGCTTCAAGTTTCACAAACTCATTAGACAGTGGAACTGCAACTGGTGGAACTTCTGCAAATATTTCTTGGACATTGAAGTCTTACACTGTACCTGCTTCCGCTAAATATGTTGCAATACATTGCAATTCAAACGACCAGTACCTGTTCTGCGTTGACGATATTACAATCAGCGGAAATGCAATCTCAGGTGTTGCTGCTGTAAACATCTACGACAATGGCGTTCTCGTAGCATCGAATGTTACTGGTGGAACCTACACCGCAACAAACCTTTCTGTTGGTGAACACTGCTTCAGCGTTCGCGCTGTCTGCAACGACGACAGCGAATCGCTTGCTGCTCAGCAATGCGTAACCATCGAAAGCAACTTGCCACGCTACACTGTAACAGTTAACTCAAACAACGGTGGCTCGGTTACTCCAAGTGGCGAACAAACCGTTTACGAAGGCAACAACTTCACATTCACAGTTACTCCAAACGACTGCTACGAAGTTGCTTCGGTAACCGTTGACGGAAACAATGTTAATCTTACAAACAACCAATACACAATCAGCAATGTTACTGCAAACCATACTGTTAATGTAACATTCAGCCAGATTACTTACACAATTGCAGCAACTGCTGGAAATGGTGGTACAATTACTCCTAACGAAAACACTACAGTAAACTGCGGTGGTAGTCAGGCTTATACCATCACACCAAGCGAAGACTATATGATTTCTGCCGTTACCGTTGACGGACAGAGCGTTGGTTCGGTAAGCTCGTACTCATTTACAAATGTAACTGCAAACCATACTATTTCGGCAACATTCGTTGAAATACCAGACAACCATATCGTAGTAGTTGTAAATGCTGATACGGAAGGTGGTACTGTTAATCCTACTGGTTCGCAGTCGATAGAGCAGGGCTCCGACTTCACTTTCACCGTAACTCCAGATGCTTGCTATGCAATCGGAACTGTTACCGTAAACGGTACAGCAGTAACGCTTGATGCAAACAACTCATACACAATTCCAAATGTAACTGAAGCACAAGAGGTAAATGTTACTTTCACTTCTATTACCTACACTGTTACGACAAATGCTAGCAATGGCGGTTCGATAGAAGTAGAAGGTGGCAATGAGGTTGCCTGCGGTGAAAACAAGACATTTACCGTAACTCCAGAAAGTTGCTACGAAATAGGTGCGGTTACTGTCAATGGTACAGAAGTAACCCTTGATGCAAACAATTCTTACACAATCGAAAATGTAGGTGCAGACCAGACGATTGTTGCTACTTTCAACCAGATTTCATACACAGTTGCTGTAAACGCTGGCGAAGGAGGAACGATTACTCCTGCTGATGGTGCAGTTCTCTGTGGCGAAAACATCACATTCACAATTTCAGCAAACGAAGGATACGAAGTTGAAGATGTTGTGGTTGACGGACAGAGCCGTGGCGTTATCACAAGCTACACATTTGAAAATGTAACCGACAATGAACACAGCATCGCAGCAACATTCACACAGATTGTTGTTCCAGAATGCAATGCTGTTGAAGGTTTGGAAGTTTCGGTTGAACCTTACGGAAACTTGATTTCGTGGAATGCCTCCGAAAATGCTGTATCGTACAACATCTTCCGCAACGATGAGACTTCGGTTCTTGCAAATGTGGCATCAACAAGCTATGTCGATGTGAACGGAAATGCAGGCGACAGATATCACATCGTTACTGTTTGCCAGTACGGAGAATCCGATGCTTCTGCTGAAGTTGAAGCAATCCCGACTGCAATCGAAGAAAACAGCATTTCGGTTGAACTTTACCCGAACCCAACAGACGGCAAGTTTATGATTGAATGCAACGAAATGGCAACCGTTGAAATATTCAACATGGTTGGTCAGATTGTCGAAAGGGTAGAGGTTAGCACGAATGCAATAACCGTTGATGCATCTGCTTGGACAAGCGGAGTTTACAACGTAAGAATTACAACTTCCAATGCAAGCATAATTGTAAAGCAGGTTGTAAAGCAATAAGTTTAGCAATGACTAGAAATGAAAAAGTGACGACCGCGGTCGTCACTTTTTTTGTACAATCGTAAAGTTATTTCCCTTTCTTCTTCTTTGCAACTAGTTCCACCTCGGCATTAGCAACGCTAAGTCCGTCGAGCGAAGCGAGGAACTTGCCAAGCTGCGAGAAACCGTAGTTGCGTGAATCGAAGTCGGGGTACATCTTTTTCAGGCGGGTGCCGATTTCGCTAAGATTTGTAGGCTTGTCGTTTGCCATATTGTCGGCAACCATCTTGCGCACGGCACTGGCAATAAATTCCTTCGACACAGGTGGCACATCCTCACCTTCGGCAACTGCACGACGGTACTTGTTGAGCGAAGCATCCGTTTCTACCCGTTCAAGTTCAATGAATTCGTCGCAAGCCTTGCGCAAGGTGACTATTGTTTTCTTCTCGCCCATACCTATGAGATATTTGCCAGTCTCACGCAGTCGCGATGCCAAGGTTGTAAAGTCGCTGTCGCTTGACACCAGGCAGAAACAATCCACATCATTGTTGAGGTGCAGAATGTCCATTGCATCGATGATTAGCTTTGAATCAACGCAATTCTTGCCAGAGGCATTTCTGGTCTGGGTAACAAGATGCATACCCTTGTTCTTGCAGGTGTTTATCCAAGCATTTGGCGTAACGGCGCCCTTGTCGTCAACCGAAACGTAGGCTTTCTTCACTATCACGCGTCCGTATTTTGTCAGGCTGTTGAGTATTCCGTCGGCATATTTGTTCGATATGTTCTCGGCGTCAATAAGCAATGCAATCTTATAGTTTTCCATTTATTATCAGTTTTTTAATTATTATCTTTCAGTCTTCTAGTTACAAAGCGCACTGGTATCCAAGCGGCAAAAAGTCCGATTAGCATCACAGCGACAAACGACCACAGAATGTCAATAATATGTATTGAAACAGGATAGGCGTCTATAATGAACGAACCAGTTCCATCACCTAGTCTCACAAATCCGTATGTCATCTGTAGCCAGCATATAATTCCGCCCAAAAACAGTCCGATTACCGCACCGACAAGACTTATGCCCAGTCCCTCGATGAAAAATATGCGTCGGATGGCATTGTCGTCGGCACCCATACTGCGAAGTATGGAAATGTCGTTGCGCTTGTCGATGATAAGCATTGTGATTGAGGCAATTATGTTGAATGAAGCAATCAGCAGTATGAAAATCAAAATCATAAAGATAGCCCACTTTTCCGACTGCATAATCTTGTACGAATATTCGTGCTGCATATTGCGGTCGAGAACCTTGAATTTGTCGCCTAATTTTGCAGAAAGTTGTTCAACCGCTTCGTCGTACGAAATTCCCGGCTTGAGTTTTATTTCAGCAACACCTATTTCGTTGTCAAATTCAAGCAAACGGCGCACA
>CACWOG010000041.1 GCA_902762455.1 uncultured Bacteroidia bacterium
GGATGGCGGAACGCTCTTCTGATTTCCTCTTCCTTCATGCGAACATTCAGTCCAGTACGGATTTCCGACATTATCCTGTCGCAGCGTTCTGTATCTTTTGATAGACGTGTGCGTACCTTCATTATGCTCATTGTCATGTTGTTGAGGTACATTTCGCTGCTCATCAGAAATTCCTTTGCTATGCCGAAAATTTCTGATGATGTAGAATCCACCTGTTCCTCGAATTGTGCGTTGTAGTCGATTATGAAGTTGGCGACTGCAGTAGGCGTTTTCATGCGTGTGTGAGCCACCATATCGACAATGGATTCGTCGCGTTCGTGACCGATGCCCGAAATCACTGGTAGAGGAAACTGCGTGACCATATAGGCAATGTTGTAGTTGTCGAACCACGAAAGGTCGTTCTTTGAGCCGCCACCACGGATTATCGCCACTGCATCGTAGTTTTCGTATTCGTCGCCAATGCGGTTTAGTGCGTCAAGTACAGATTGTTCGGTCGATTCTCCTTGCATTGCGGCTTCGTACAAAGTTACATTTATATGATAGCCGTACATATTGGTTTCGAGGTGGTTGACGAAGTCGCCGTAACCTGCTGCCGTGCTTGATGAAATTACCGCAATGTTCTGAATGACAGCAGGAAGCGTCTGCGTTTTGTTCATGTCGAAGACGCCTTCGTTTATGAGTCGAGCAATGATTTCCTTCTTGGCGCGTTCCATGTCGCCTATGGTGTAGGTGGGGTTTATGCCTATTACGTTGAGCGACAGCCCGTAAACTTCGTGGTAGGTTATTGTTACCTGAAGCATAACGTTCATTCCTGCGGCGAGTTCGCTGTCGGTTTCGCTTTCAAAGTATGCCGATATGAAGCTGAACTTGTTTGCCCATACGGTTGCCCGGGCCTGGGCAATTATGCTGTTGGATGTCTTCGACTTCTGCACAAGTTCCATGTAGCAGTGTCCGCTTTTGTGGCGGGTTAGGGTGTTGATTTCGGCAACAATCCATACAGCAAACGGAAATTGCTCCGAAATGCTTTCCTTTATTTCGTGCTGTAATTCGCTGAGTGTGTATGTCTTAATTTCTTCGCTCATTGCTTGATGACGGTTTGCGAGAAAACGATTTGTTTGTCAATGCTGATGCAGACAATGTATTTCCCTGCAGGATATTTCGCGAAGTTGTATTTTGCTTCGTGCGAAATGTTTTTCTTGTAGTCGAGAAGCCTTCCGTCGGTTGAGAAAATGCTAAGTTGGGCTTTCTTGTCGGAATTGAGATTTATTGTTACGATGTCGGAAGTTGGGTTGGGATAGAGTTCAATTCCGAATGAGGCATGGTTTTCTGTTTTTTCTGTCAGCAGGTTCGATGCCACTTCAAAGTCAACAATTCCACGACCTGTGAAAATGTTTGGAGTTCCAGTTGTCAGCGTTGTGTCCTCGTCCCAGATAGGATTTGTCGGGCGGGTTGCCGAAAATAAAGTTCCACGGATTTCCGCACTTGTTTTGTCGTGGAATTTCTGCCAGAAGCAAGCTATAAGTCCTGTGCTAAGCGGTGTTGCGAACGATGTTCCAGAACCGACATCTATCGAATCGTTCACATAATCGACGTATGTGTTCCAACCGACTGATGCGATGTCGGGCTTTATGCGGTTCTCCTCGACAAATCCGTATGAACTGAAAGGTGCGCAGTCTTCGTAAACATCTATTGCTCCGACGGTTACAATGTCGTAGGCATCCGACGGCGCGCCAATCCAAACATGACCGTTTTCGTACTGTCCGCTGTTGCCTGCGGCAACTACAATCATCATTCCTCTGCTAGCGGCGATGTTGGCTCCAATGCTACTTGGATTTGTATGTCCGTCCATGTCGTCGCGCGAATGGTTGTAGCGTTCGCTGTCGAAATCGACGTATCCCAGCGAAACATTTGCCAGGTCGGCGCCCAAGCTGTCGGCGTATTCTATTGCCGAAACCCAGTTGAATTCCTCGATAATTTCCTCATAGTCATCGCATTCGCTGGTGATGAGTATGTAGTCGGCTTCGGGTGCGCAACCGATGTATTCGCCTGGCAGGTAGCCTGCCATTATCGAAAGCACCATCGAACCATGTACGTGGTGTCCGTAAACCGATGAATTTCCGTATGCAAAGTCGCGGGTGGCAACTATTCTGCCCGAATTGCGCAAATATTCAAGGCTTCTCATCTGGTCGGCATTGGTAAAACCACCGTCGGTAACGGCAATGAGCATTCCTTCGCCCTTGTAGCCTTCGGCGTGAAGCAAATGTCCGTTGTGAAGCGCAATCTGATTGTATGAATATCCGTATTCCGAATCACTGTATTTTGGCGCGAGAATGTTTGTGCTTGGGCGATTTCCTGTTACCATCATTGTCTTGTCGACTTTCTTTGCAGTTTCAACGGTGTCGATTTCGAACCTCGGTGTTGACTTTACGAAAGGAAGGTTACGCGCCTGTAAAACAAGGTTGTAGTCGTTGGTGCGGACTGTTGTGCCGTTGAGCCATTTGGTAGGATTGACGATTTCTAGTCCAAGTTCCTGCAGGGCGGCAATGTACGACGGATTTACCGGCCGCAATGCGTCTCATGGGCGCTTTACCGGCAAGTCGAGCGAGTCGATGGCAATATTTTGTGCCTGTCGGCGGTCGATTGCCCTTTGGCTCAAGTATTCCTGCGGATTGTCGAGCGAGTAGGGGGTGTTGTTCTTGTCGGTGAATTCGATGAAGTACAAATCGGGTCCAATCTGGGCAAATGCGCCAGTGCAAAGTGCAATCAAGGTTGCTATCAAAAGTGTTTTCTTCATTCTTCTATTCCAATAAGTTCCTGATAATAAATCGTTCCGCGATATATTCTGTTTTCAATCGGCACTCCATACACAACTTCCTGCGAGTTGATGTCGGTTATCTCCTTATAAACCAATCCGATATTGCGGGCGTATATTTCAACGTCGTAAACCTTGCTGATTTGTGAAAGGCTACTGTCGCGGGTGATTGACAGGCAGGAGTCAAGTTTGATGTTCCCGTTTTCGTATCGTGCCGATAATGATGTGATTGTGCTGTTTTTTTCTCCGAGTTCGTTCTTCAGGTTGCCGTTCCAGTTCTTGCCTTTTGCAAGCGGAAACTTTATCTTGATAAACCTTTGGTTTTCTTCAACTTTCTCGGCTGTGTAGGTTGTTAGCTTGGCTTCCCACACGTCGCTGATTTTCCAGTTGTAGCTTTGCGTTGGCGACTTGTAGCGTTCGATGCGGTATGCAGTGTCGCCTTCGTTGTCGATGAAAGGGATGTCGGTGCGTTCACGCAGATAATAAACAGCGGTGTCGTAGTAGTCGCTCGGCTTGTCGATGTTGATTTCTGTCACCTTGTATATCAAAGCCTTGTCGGTTTGCAATGGGAAGTATTGCTTGTCGGCGGCAAATTCCACATCGGCAGGAATTTCGTTTTCCTTGTTGCAAGCTACGAAAGCGAGCAAGGCGATGATGCAGAGCGATATGGTTGTGAGTTTGTGTGTCATTTGCTACGGTATTTGTTATTAATACAACGCCTTTCCCGTCATTTCCTTTGGCTGTTCTATGCCCATCAGTTTCAAAATTGTGGGGGCAACGTCAGCTAAGATGCCGTTGTTCAGCGATTTTACCTTGTCGGTAATGGCAATGCAGGGAACTGGGTTGAGCGAGTGGGCTGTGTTGGGCGAACCGTCGGGATTGACGGCGTTGTCGGCGTTGCCGTGGTCGGCGATGATGATAACATCGTAGCCGTTGTTGCGGGCGGCGGAAACAACTTCGCCTATGCACTTGTCAACATCCTCAACTGCTTCCCAGATTGCCTTGTAAACGCCTGTGTGTCCGACCATATCGCCGTTTGCAAAGTTTACGACAATGAGGTTGTGCTCGTTCTTGTTGATTTCGGCTACAAGGTTGTCCTTGACGATGAATGCGCTCATTTCGGGCTGCAGGTCGTAGGTGGCAACTTTGGGCGAGGGGATGAGTATGCGCTTTTCACCATCAAATTCGGTTTCGCGGCCGCCGTTGAAGAAGAAGGTCACATGTGCGTATTTTTCGGTTTCGGCTATGCGCAACTGCTTCAGTCCGTTGCGCGAAACGACCTCGCCTAAAGTATTATGAGGATATTCCTTGCCGTAGATAACATTCACGCCCTTGAAATTCTCGTCGTAGCAGGTCATTGTGTAGTATTTGAGCGGAATGGTGTGCATTCCTTCTTCGGGAAATTTCTGCTGGGTGAGGGCGGTGGTTATCTGACGAAGCCTGTCGGTGCGGAAGTTGAAGCAGATGACAACATCGTCGGGCTGAATGGTCGTGAGCGGATTGCCGTTGCCGTCAACCATCACTATCGGCTTTATGAATTCGTCGGTAACGCCTTCGTCATACGACTTTTGCATTGAGGCAAGTATGTCTGTCGATTTTTCGCCTATACCGCTGACCGTCAAGTCGTAGCCGAGCTTTATGCGGTTCCAGCGCTTGTCGCGGTCCATAGTGTAGTAGCGACCTACGAGCGATGCCAATTTTACAGCCGACTTGGTTTCCGACATATAATCGACAATTCCCTTCACGAAGCCGATTCCGCTCTTCGGGTCTGTGTCGCGACCATCGGTGAGGGCGTGGACGAAGGTATGCTTGCAGCCTTTCATATCCGACATCTTTATCAGCGCTTCGAGGTGCTTGTCGGATGAGTGTACGCCGCCGTTCGAGACAAGTCCGAGCAGATGCACCTGCTTGCCGTTCTTCAGGGCATAGTCGAAGGCTTCGTTCAGCTTTTCGTTCTTGAAGAAGTCGCCGCTAGCTATTGCGTTGTTGATGCGACCGTAGTCCTGATATACGATGCGACCGGCGCCAATGTTGAGGTGACCAACTTCGGAGTTTCCCATCTGTCCATCGGGTAAACCGACATTCTCACCACACGCAAGCAACTGCGAATGAGGATATTGCTTTAGAAAATTGTGATAGTTTATTGTGTTTGCCGAGTCAATTACATCGGCCTTGTCGTGCTTTCCGATTCCCCATCCGTCGAGTATCATGAGGATGGCTTTCTTGTTTTCGTTCATCTGTTTACCCTTTATAATAAATAACCTACAAAAATACTAATAATATTTGAAACGCATTCTTTTTGCTGAAAACTATTTTTTGAGAATTCTAGAATGTGTGCTATGTATTTTGATGATTTTTTGCCGATGTAGCGGTTTAGTTGTAGAAGTTATCGAACCAGCTTCTACGCTTGTTGAGCTTCAAGTCCTGTAGCATCGAGGCCTTTACGTTGATTTGGAAGGCGTACGACTTGTGCTGTCCGAATGGAACTACGTGCAGGCTCATTTCCCAGCAATGCAGGTCGCGGTAAATGTCGATGGTGGTTGGGCTCATCTTCTTGGCTTCGAAGTCGTATCCTGTCGCCACGCTAATCTTCCATTTCTTTGTTATGTTGAGTTCTCCGGAGACATTGAGCGTCTGGGTTATCTTCATTTCATCGTATGGCTTTGTGTATCTGAATGTATAGCTTACGCGCAGATTCCATGGTACATTGAAGTCCACATAGCTGTTCGGGTATCCGTATATTATGTCGTATAAACTTTCCTGTTGCTCGGCAATTTTCTTGTCGCGGGCTTTCGAGTTGAGTGAGAATCCAACCGTTAGGTATCCGATTGTCATTCTGACCAGATGCCCGTTTGTTTTGACTAGAGCCTTGTTTATTCGTTGGTATGTTCCGTATTCGTTCTGTGCTATGGCGTAAGGGTCGAGCGTGGTGTTGAACGATATGTCAACGACCTTGATTCTTGTTCGGGCAGTGATGCTTATTGGAGCCCAGCGCAGACTGTCGGCAAAGATGTTGTAGTTTGTCGAGATGTTGAAGCTTTCGAGCAACTTTATCTTCATGTTGTCCTTGGTCGTGTCCTTCAGGTTGCGGAGTTTCATCTCAAGGTTGTTGCCAAGGGTTATGTTGACAGTTCCCGAACCGCCTTTGTTCGGAGTTCCGTATGGCAGTCCCTCGAACATCGAGTACATGTTTGATACGGTATCGTACTGACCTGTGGAGTTGTTGTACATCACGCGCGAATAGCTTCCGTAGTACTTGTATTTCTCCTTGCCGAAGTCGGGCACGTAGCTGAAGCTGACATTAGGCGAGAACACATGCCGCAGAGCCTTTACTTTTCCTTTGCGGAAATTGAACATACCATAAATAGTTGTTGACCATGATAGCGATGCATTGTAGTCCCAAACGCGGGCAAATGTAGATGCATAGTCGGTTTCCAGCAGGTTTTCGCTGTCGTTCCATTGTTTTGAAAAACGTTTGAAGTACCATCTCTCGTTGTAGTTGAACGATGGGGTTAATGTGGTGTATTTGAATAGTTTGAACGACGCGTTTATTGGAATGCGGTGGATTATGCCGTTTGTAATGCTGTCGTATGGTATGTTGAAGAAATCGGCGTCGTTTGTCCTAATCTTGTTGGTTGCGTTCATTGTGTAGGCGATGGATATTTTCTCGTAGAAACGGCTCTTGCCGACGGCTTTCTTTCGTTTGAACGGGTAGATTCGGCTCATGTTGAACGCGAATTCCGGTAGTGTGAGGTCGATGCTTCCTGTATTGCTGTTCTGCGAATGTTTGAGTGCAACCGACATACTGAGCGGAGTGTTGGGGAATACGTAGCTGTACGAAACGCTCGACTGCTTGGTGGAGGTCATGTAGTTGTTGACGTTGTACGAATTGTACTTGTCGTAGTCGGTGCTGCTCATGTTTACGTCGGCAGAAAAGGTGGAGTTAGGGTTTGCTTTTGAATCCTGTGTGAATTTCCATCTCAATTCGTACTGATTTGATGCTGAGAAGTTAGATAATCCTCTGTATCCAAATAGGTTACGGTTGTATTTGAAGCTTAGCGACCCGTTGAACTTGTAGCGCAATTTGTAGTTCATTATCATGCCGGCGCCCCAACTGCCCTTTGAATATATGTCGCCTAAAACGGTGAGGTCCACATAGTCGTTTATTGCCCAGTAGTAACCTCCATTGCGCAGGAAGAAACCGCGGTTTTCCTCGTCGCCGAATTCTGGTATTATAATGCCCGATGTACCGCCTTTCTTGTTGGGGAAGAATCCGAAGGGGATGCCTATTGGTGTGGGCACGTCTTCTACGACTAGGTTTGCCGGTCCTGAAATAATCTTGTCGTCGGGGATTACGATTGCTTTGCTAAGGTTGAAATAGAAATGCGGGTCGGGCAGGTCGCAGGTCGTAAACTTGCCGTGTGTCATGTGTATGTGCTTGTTTTCGTGGAGTTTAGTCTTGCCACCGATGAGGTAGGCTCCATCGTAAACTGTGGTCACATTCTTTATTATGCCTTTCTTGGAGTTGAAATTGTATCTTATTGTATCGGCAACAAAAGTCTCGTCGCCTTGGTTGAATTCGGGCTTTCCTACAATTGAATCGCCATCGGTGCGACCGTAGGCATATACTTCCTTCTTGTCAAGGTCAACTTCGATGAAGGCTGCGTTTATTGTCATGTCTTCGTACTTAACCACGGCATTCCCGTATAGGAAAGCCTTGCGGTTTTTCATGTCGTTTAGCAGTGAGTCGTCTGAGTTGTAATATACAGGAACGTCGAAATCCTTTGATTTTGAGTGCTTGCTTTTTCCAAAATTCGGGATTGCTATAGTATCAACGTGCAGGGAGTCTGGAACTGTTGGTAATGAGTCTGTTATGTTTTGTGTAGTGTCTGTTTGCAGTAATGTTTCCGATGAGGTTTTTGTTGTATCTTGTACATGCGTAACTTGCGGAAACACAGAGGTGTTTGCCACAAATATTGCAAAAACTACAAATAATAGTTTGTGCAGGTATTTTTTTAATAATATGAAATTCTTACTTTTGCACAAAATTTGTTATACCCAGTTTTCTTATGAAAATTGGTGCAAAGATAATAAATATGACAAAATTTATGTTGCAAAAAATAAGTATAGCATTAATGGTTGTCCTGACGATGGTATTGTTCGTTAACAATGCTGATGCTCAGGGTACTAAGGGCAAAGGCTTGAGTGTCGTTGTCATTGACCCGGGGCACGGAGGCAAGGATCCTGGTGCTGTAGGAAAGACCGCCAAGGAGAAGGACATTGTACTTTCTGTTGCCTTGAAGTTAGGAAACCTGATAAAGAAAAATTACCCTAATGTGAAGGTTTTATATACTCGCGACAAGGATGTTTTTGTTGAACTGA
The DNA here is from genome assembly GCA_902762455.1 of uncultured Bacteroidia bacterium. Classification (GTDB taxonomy): domain Bacteria; phylum Bacteroidota; class Bacteroidia; order Bacteroidales; family ML635J-15; genus Bact-19. The sequence continues at coordinate 8,195 of CACWOG010000041.1, forward strand.
ACGAACGTGCCAATGTGGCAAACCGCAACAATGCAGACCTTTTCATTTCTATCCATGTCAATTCGGTGGATGGCAATACTTCGTCGCACGGTACCGAAACCTTTGTGATGGGTTTGCATAAGAACGATGCCAACCTTGCTGTTGCAAAGCGCGAAAACTCAGTAATCTTGCAGGAGGACAACTATTCGTCGAAGTACGATGGTTTCGACCCCAACGACCCTGAAAGCAATATCATTTTCAGCCTGTTCCAGAATGCATATTCCGACCAGAGCTTGTTGCTGGCGGCATCTGTCGAAGATGAATTCAAGTCTTCTATCAAGCGTTACGACCGCGGTGTGAAGCAGGCTGGTTTCCTCGTGCTATGGAAGACGGCAATGCCAAGCATTCTTACCGAACTTGGTTTTATAAGCAATCCCGAAGAAGAAAAATATCTGAAGTCTGATGCTGGTCAGACCGAACTGGCAATTTCGATTTACAATGCATTTGCAAAATACAAGTCGCAGTACGACAGTTCGCCTGTGTATCTGGAAAAGATTCCTGAACGTCCAGCATCGGCACAGACATCGCAGCCAAAGGAGCAGCCTAAGCCAGAAGCAACAGTAACAGAGAAGCCTGAGGCTCAGGCGCAGACCGACGACAAGGCAAATGTTTCGGCGGAAAAACCGAAGGAACAAGCCCCGAAGACCGAAGATACGTCGGGAATAGTGTTCAAGGTGCAGATAAGGATGTCGCCTAAGGAACTTGAAGTTAACGAAAAGAATTTTGGAAAATATTTCGAAAAGGTATCGTATTATATGCACGACGGCAGCTACAAGTACACTGTCGGGGCAGAAAAGGACTACAATGCCATACTGAAGTTTTTCCATGAAGTGAAGTCAACCTATCCGGGGTGTTTTGTGATAGCTCTGAAGGATGGCAAGAGAATGGATTTGAACGAAGCAATAAAGGCAACAAAGTAATAAGGATATGCAGAAGAAAAATAGGAAGTTTTTGATATATGGGATTTTGGGAATAGTTGTCCTTGTGGTTACTTATTTCGGAATAGGTTTCCTGAAGGGCAGCCAGTTGTTCAAAAACACAAGCGAATATTATGTGTATTACGACCGTGTGGATGGTCTTAACACTTCGAGCCTTGTGCAGGTAAACGGCTACAAGATTGGTAAGGTGTCGAAGATAGAATTGCTTCCCGAAAAGGATTGCAAACTGCTGGTAACGCTTGAATTACAGAACGACTATCCAATTCCTGACTCTTCGGTTGCTGCCATTGTAAGTACCGATATTATGGGTACCAAGGGCATCGAGATGCGTTTTAGCGACAAGACCACCTACCATAAGGCAGGTGATTTTCTGCTTGGTCAGACGCAGGAAAACCTGAAGGACCAGATAAGTGCCGAAGTGCTTCCTGTAAAGAAGGCTGTTGAGGACTTGATGGTGGAAATTACCGATGTCATTGATATTGTGTCGGGTGTGTTCAACGAGGATACACGCCAGAACCTTGAGGAAAGCTTTGCTTCGTTGAGAAATTCACTTGTCCACCTTGAGCATTCTGTCGGGCATCTTGACAACATTATGTCGAAGGAAACCGACGATATTGTTGATATTCTTGCAAATGTGAAGACCTTGAGCGACTCTCTTGCTGCCAGCACCGACGATATTAATAATTTCCTTGACAATATTTCGACCTTCTCCGATACGCTTACCGCTTTGCATCTTACAAAGACCGTTAATGAGGTTAATAGCGTTGTTGCTAAGGTTAACGATATAGTTGACAAGGTAAATCGTGGCGAAGGTACGCTTGGCGAACTTATACACGACAACACTCTTGCATTGCAGGTGGAAAATGCAGCTATGAATCTGGACAAATTGTTGACCGATATACGTATTCATCCAAAGAAGTACATCAACTTGAGCGTATTTGGAGGCAAGTCTTATTATGTGACCGATGAGGGCTATCTGTCCGACAAGGACTTGGAAAGGATGAAGCAGCAGCAGGAAAAAGACCTTCAAGATACCGAAAAGGAATTGCAGAAGGAAATGAAATCGGAAACCAAGACTGGGCTATATTTTGCAATACAGATTTTGTCGTCGCAATCGAAAGCAGACATGACATCGCGTGAGTTCAAGTCGCATAACGATGTTGTGGAAATTCATAGTGAAGGCCGCTACAGATATTTCCTCTATCCGCATTCTAATCCTAAGTACACCAATACTTACCTGAAGGATGCAAAGGCTGACTTCCCCGAAGCCTTCCCTGTTGCAATTGAAAAGGGCAAGGTGATTTTATACGATGAAGGCCGTACAAAATATAATAGTAAACAATAACCAATAATAAGGAACGGACGGTGTTTGCCGTCCGTTTTTTGTTTGATTAGCGATAAACACACCAACGGCTTTAGCCGTAGAAACGTGCGTAGCACATGAAACGGCGCAGCCATCAAACATTCAAACGCCGCAGGCAATCAAACGGTGTAGCCCATCAAACATTCAAACACCGCAGGCAATCAAACGGCGTAGCCCATCAAACATTCAAACGCCGCAGGCATTGAACGGCGAAGCCCTCAACGAAGTTAAACGGCGCAGCCATCAAACATTCAAACGCCGCAGGCATTGAAACATATAAACTACCTTATTATCCTCGACCTAACCCCGATACACACTCCCAGATACTTGTCTTTCCGCAACTCGTTGCTGTTGTAGCGCATAGCAATCTCGGCAAAAACCGACAACGCCTTGTTCTTGAGCGGATAATATGCGATGTCGAATTTCACGGTTGCAACATTTGTACGTATGCCCTGAAGGAGTACATTATAGTAGCTCGAAACAGGAATATTGTTCTGGCTTGGCATATAGGCGTCCATCGTAGGGTAGAAAACATTTTGTCCGAAGTGCGAATTTCGTGACGAATCGGCTCCGACAATTGCGTACGCGACCTTTAGGTTGCATTCAATGAAGTCGTTGAAATAGCTAATTCCGCCAACACCTTCGACGAAGTTTGCACCAAGCGGGTGGGCGAGAGGCTTGCGGTTGCATGTATAGGTTAACTCGCGTACACTGTGCGAATAGGTGTAAGGACGCACAATGTTTCCCTCGACAAAGCAATCCAAACCCTTGACCTTGAACATATCGAAGAACTTAATTCCTCCTTGTATGCCCCATTTGTTGGCGAACCAGCCGTATTGCCCTGTATAAGAACTGCTAATCCTATGCTTGATGTCGTTCATCAGTTGTCCAACAATCACATCGTCGAGGACAAACTGTGCGTATATGCAGTTCTTCTGGCTGAACGAAACTTTGAAATTTGCACCCATAAGCGCGTTGTTGTCGCTGCCAAGAGCATAGTCGACTGGGCGGAAGAAAACAACCGGGTTGAAGAATTCGAACGACATGAATTTCCTTGACATTACCGACTCGAACAATCCTACATTGACATGCTTGCCTATGCGGCAGTCGAGGTAATGAGTAACATTGTATTTGGGAATGTTGTAGGATTGGTGAAAAGGCGGAATGTCAAGCATCGACCACGCGCACGAATACTTGAAGTTCAGGAATTCGCTTTCAATCTTTATGTACGGATGGTTTCCGCTGTAGTCGGACTGTAGCAAAGAGCGGTAGCCGTCGCCGTAGAACTGTTTTCCGTTTCCGGCTTCTATGCTGAAAAATTCTGCAGGAGTGTAGTTTATGTTGAATGTCTGCTCGAATGAAAGCAAGTATGGATAAAACTGATTTTCGGTAAAGAAGCCCCAGACTTCGTCAAAGTTAAATCCATCATGATAATTGTATATATATTTTGAGTGAGTTAAAAACCTTTCTGTTAAGGAGTAGTTGATGTTTAACTTGTTCATCAACGAGAAATCGACAAGGAATCCGAGAGTTTCGTTAAGTTGGCAACGTTCCATGAAAGGTCTTTTTAGTGCATTAAGATTCCCGTATAGATTATATAATGGTGCAATATTCAAGAATACTTTTGGCTTTTGCAGTTTGTATGCTACAAAGTCGCTCATCGGGACAATCGAATCCGAAATTTCGGTCTGCGTTGTGGTTCTGTAAGGCTTCATCGACGAGTGTGTGGTCGAGAATTTGCCGTTTGCCGACTTTTCTATGTCGCGGGCAATGCGGAAGTCGCGTACCTGCAGGTTCTGTGCGAAGGCTGTTACCGACGCGAGAATTATGATTGATATGATTGCTATATGTTTCATGGAACTTTTATTCTTTTACATTTTCATTTCCAATTTGCATCTGAAATATTGCTTTTTGTTGTTCAATTTCGGATTTTAATTGTTCTTCGGAAGGAATGTATGTCAAATATTTTGCTGCAAAAAGTTGAGTGCTGTCGTGAAGTATTGAGTAACGTGCAATATCTGGATTTGTTTCTTCGCAAAGAATAAGTCCCAATGTTGGGTTATCTCCGTCGTTTCTTTTCATTTCATCGAACATTCTAACATACATATCCATTTGTCCAACATCCTGATGTGTTATTTTGGATGTTTTTAAATCAACAAGGACAAAGCATTTCAAGATATAGTTGTAAAATACTAAGTCTATGAAATAATCATCAGTTTCTGTTGCAATATGTTGTTGCCTTGCAACAAATGCGAATCCTTTACCTAATTCCAATAGAAATTTCTGAAGATGAGATAGTATGCTACTTTCTAGTTTTGTTTCTGTAAAGTCGATATTTGATGACAACCCAAGAAATTCTGCAACTACAGGATTCTTTATAAATTCAAGTTTGTCGTTCTGTAAGCAGGATGTTTTTTCAACCATTTCCTTTTCAACAGGTTCTTTGTTTTGAGACATTAGCAGTCTGTAATAATATTGTGTAGAAATGTTACGGTCTAGAGTTCTTACGCTCCACATCTGTTCAGCGGCTTCATTCATATACCAGTTCCTTGCATTTCCATCGGCAACACTTAGAAGTCGTTTGTAATGTGACCATGTTAATTTTCCCCACACTGTGGGGAATTTTTCGGGGAACGAGGTATAAAATTGTCGATAGTAGTATAACGACTTTGCAGAGAATCCCTTGCCAAATTCTTTCGTTAAATTTGCAGACAGCATTTTGAGTAATTCTGTGCCATATTCTGCATGTTCTTTCCCTTTTTGTTCCTGTTCGACAATTCTCTTTCCAATTTGCCAGTATGTTTCTATCATTGCATTATTTACAGCATAATAGGCATTGTTCCTTCCGTTGTTAACAATACTTCTTATTTCTTCTATAAATTGTTTTTCGTTTCCAATCATTGCACTCATATTATTGATTAATAGTTGTTCCTTAATGCTGTCCGGAATCCAATGCTGAAGTAGTAGTCGAGAGGTTTGTCTGCGAGGCTGTACATCGATATTCCTGCAAACCACTGCATTCGGTTTACGGGGTTCATTTCGTAAATGAACTGGAAGTCGAACTGGTCGCGAGGAATTGGATATATATGTGGTAGGTAAAATCCGCTGTTGGGACTAATAGGTCTTGGCATAACAATATATTTTGCCATCAGCTTGAATTGCTTTATCTGATACGAAAGCACAGCGGAAAACAGATATGTCTCCCGATTCTTTGGTATAGTAAGAGATTGCCCGTAGTTTGAGTTTGTAATAAATTGTGTATTATAATCTAAGTTGCCGATACGATGTTTGCGAATGTGTGAGGCGTCCAAGTTGCATTCTAATTGAATATACAGACCTTTTACATTGAGTAGGTTATGATTTTTGTATCCTATTTGAAAATCAAAATTAAGAAGGGAGTTATAAATGTCCATAACAGCCTGTGTGTAGAAAATGCCGATTTTCGGATGTTCGTACATAACGTTTGCGCCGAATCGAGCATTGGTATTGTCGGCAAAAATAGGGTAGAATAGTCTTGCGACAGGAATTCCCTGTGCAAGTCCGCCCCAGAATGTCTTGTTGCGGTGGTCGATTACGCTCTGTTCGAAGAAAGTAAACTGCCATCCGTTCTGCGGATTGTAAATCATAAAGTTGTATGTTGCAACCTTGCTGGTTTTGTCGGCTGTTTCAACATTTTGCATAGTATTGTACTGCATTAGGCGCGTAACGAGGTTCACGTATTCCCATTTTCCGAACTTTACGCTTGTCTTCACATACGGCATTGGTGCTGCGTAGTCGGAAAGTATCATCGAGTGCAGTCCGTCGCCGATGAAAAGGCGGTCGTAGCCGAGCGTGAAGTTGAGGCATTTGATAGGGCGAAACGAAATGTTTCCGTAGGCGTTGGCATAGTCGAATTCGGAGAAGCCGTTGAGTTTTTTCACTCGTGCGTAGCCGGGAATGTTGCCTTTAACAGCATAAATATCTTCCATATATGCTGGCAAAACGGCTTGGTTTTCGTAGAAACTGGTGTTCAAATATACATATTCGCTCAGTTTTGCGTGGACGATTGCACCGCGCGTGTTTGTGTAGCCGTTGATTCCGACAGGATTGCTAGGGTCGGAGAGGTCTTGCAGTCGGTTGTAGCGGAAGTCGAAAATTGGGTCGATATAGACCTTGTACTTTTCGTTGCCTATAATAAATAGGTGTTCGTGGAACAGCTTGCGGACGAACCAGTTTTTCTCGACCTTGTCGTTCTTTGGAAAAATCAGGCTGTCGTAAACTTCGTTTTCGACGCCGGTGGCAGGGCGGATGGCGGTGTTAACACCTTTGAAATAAATGTCGGCATCGCGCATATTCTGCAGATGGCCTATTGTGAAGTCGTCCTGTGCAAGGGCGGTAGATGCAAGTGCAATGGCAATAAGGTATAGCAGTGCGTATTTTCGCATGGTAATTAATTTTGCCCCAAAAGTACTAATTTTTTGTTTGCCATTATCCTGCTATTGCATAATTTTGCAAAATATGGAAAGTTTGGTTGAATGGTTGAGTTCGCATGCGCTGCCTTGTTTTCACAAGCAGTTGTTTGGCTTTAGCTGTCCGATGTGCGGATTTCAGCGAGGGATAATACTTTTGCTGCAAGGCGATGTGTTGGGATGTATAGTACAATTTCCTCCTATTGTAGCTTGGTTTTTGACATTGCTTGCCTGCATAGTTCTGTTTGTTACAAAAAAGATGACGAAACGGATAGGTTGGATAATTGTTTGGTGTAATCTTGCCGTTTTCCTGTTCAACTGGATATATCAGAATGTTGCTTTTTGATGATTTTTTGGGGCAATAAGTTGTAAATTAGAATAATAATGTCACGAAAAAATATTTAGATATTTTATACAATGTGGAACGATTTGTTTAATTTTGCAAAACTGAATTTTAAAATTTAATAATATGACTGATCAGATTCAAAAACAGAATGCACCGTATGCAGTAGCTGCATTGGTATTGGGTATTTGCTCCATAGTATTTGGATGCATGATTGTAGGTTTAGTTTGCGGTATTGTAGGTCTTGTCCTTGCAAAGAAAGGTACCGAAGCGTATAATGCTGCTCCGGATCAATATGCTGGTGACGGTATGCTTAATGCTGGTAAGATAACTTCCATAATTGGTATTATTCTTAGTGCTTTGGGTATTGTTTACTGGGTTATCTGCGTCAGCGATGTAATTGAACCCAATAGGCATTCACAAAAAAATCCGACCGTTGAGGTCGGATTTTTTTGTGCTTTTTTGTAGATTCCCGAATTTTATTAAACCCTTCAAAAAAAATCAACGTAATTCACATAAAATTGGTAACTTTGCACCTTAAAATTTAAAGAACAAAATATGGGTATAATTAGTTTTTTGTCTAAGATGTTCGGTACCAAGTCGGAACGTGACTTGAAGGCACTGACACCGATACTAAACGAAGTGCTTGCTTTGGAAAATGAATTCCTGGCTTTGTCGAACGACGAGCTTCGCGCACGCACTCAGGAATTACGCAAAGGTATTCACGAACATATCAAGGACGAGGAAAATAAAATTGCCGAACTGAAGGAAAAGGCACAGAACCTCGACATCTGGGAACGCGAAGAGGTGTTCAACGAGGTTGACAAGATAGAGGAAAAAATCGACAAGAAAATCGAGGAGCACCTGCTCACAATTCTCCCGCAGGCGTTTGCAATACTGAAGGAAACAGCCCGCCGTTTCAAGGAAAATGCCGAGGTGGTGGTGACTGCTACCGATTTCGACCGCGACCTTGCCGCATCCAACGACTTTGTGTCCATTGACCACGATATGGCAATCTGGAAAAATTCGTGGGTTGCCGGTGGTAACACAGTTACATGGGATATGGTTCACTACAATGTTCAGCTCATCGGCGGTATAGTTTTGCATCAGGGAAAAATCGCCGAAATGGCAACTGGTGAAGGTAAAACCCTCGTGGCAACCTTGCCTGTATTCCTCAACGCATTGACGGGTAGGGGAGTGCATGTTGTAACCGTGAACGACTACCTTGCAAAACGTGACTCCGAGTGGATGGGGCCGCTGTATATGTTCCACGGACTTTCGGTTGATTGCATCGACAAGCACGAACCGAACAGCGATGCACGCCGTAAGGCTTACGCTTCGGATATTACTTTCGGAACAAACAACGAGTTCGGTTTCGACTATTTGCGTGACAACATGGCACTTTCGCCATCCGATTTGGTTCAGCGCAAGCACAACTATGCAATCGTCGATGAGGTCGACTCGGTGCTTATCGATGATGCCCGTACCCCGTTGATTATTTCTGGTCCTACGCCCAAGGGCGACGACCAGCTTTTCGATGACTTGAAGCCTCAGGTTCAACAGCTTGTTGCCGCTCAGAAGGATTTGTTCAACAAGATTTTCAACGATGCCAAGAAGCTTATCGCCGATGCTAATCTGAAAGACGGTGGTTTCAAACTGTTGCAGGCTTACAAGGCATTGCCAAAGAACAAGGCTCTCATCAAGTTCTTGTCAGAACAAGGTATGAAAGCTTTGTTGCAGAAGACTGAAAACTTCTACATGCAGGATAACAACAAGATGATGCATCTTGCAACCGATGACTTGTATTTCGTTATTGAGGAAAAACTTAACTCTGTGGATTTGACAGACAAGGGCTTCGACCTGCTGGCAAATTCTACATCAGACCCCAATTTCTTCGTAATGCCCGACATCGGCGTTGCTCTTGCCGACCTTGAAAAGGAAAATCTTCCTACGCCTGAGAAATTGCAGAAGAAGGACGAGATTATTCGCGACTATTCAATAAAGTCGGAACGTATCCACACTATAAACCAGTTGCTTAAGGCATACACCATGTTCGAAAAGGATGTGGATTATGTGATTATCGACAACAAGGTTAAGATTGTTGACGAGCAGACTGGCCGTATTATGGAAGGCCGCCGTTGGTCCGACGGTTTGCATCAAGCAGTGGAATCAAAGGAAAATGTGAAGGTTGAAGCTGCAACCCAGACCTACGCAACAATCACCTTGCAGAACTATTTCAGGATGTACCACAAGCTTTCGGGTATGACCGGTACTGCAGAGACCGAGGCTGGCGAATTCTGGGACATCTACAAGTTGGATGTTGTTACAATTCCGACCAACAAGCCAGTTATCCGTAACGACTACGAAGACCTTATCTACAAGACGACAAAGGAAAAATATGCAGCCGTAATCGACGAAATCGAACGTTTGGTTAAGATTGGCCGTCCAGTGCTTGTCGGTACTACTTCGGTTGAGGTTTCCGAATTGTTGAGCAAGATTCTTACACGCAAGGGAATCAAGCATAATGTGTTGAACGCCAAGTTGCACAAGCGCGAGGCCGACATTGTTGCCGAAGCTGGTCAGTCGAGTACGGTTACCATTGCTACCAACATGGCAGGTCGTGGTACCGATATTAAGTTGTCGCCCGAAGTGCGTGAAGCTGGCGGTTTGGCAATCATTGGTACCGAGCGTCACGAAAGCCGCCGTGTTGACCGCCAGTTGCGTGGTCGTGCAGGTCGTCAGGGAGACCCGGGTTCGTCACAGTTCTTTGTTTCGCTCGAAGATAATCTTATGCGTCTGTTCGGTTCCGACAGAATTGCTGCCATTATGGACAAGATGGGACATCAGGAGGGCGAGGCTATTCAGCACTCGATGATTTCGAAGTCCATTGAACGTGCACAGAAGAAGGTCGAGGAGAACAACTTCGGTATTCGTAAGCATTTGCTTGAGTACGATGATGTTATGAATGCACAGCGTACCGTAATATACAAGAAGCGCCGCAATGCCCTCGATGGCGAGCGTCTTGGCGCCGACATTGCAAATATGATGAACGATGTGTGCGTTTCGTTAGTTGACGAATGCTACGGAAACTACACTTACGACGAGTTTAAGTTCGAGGTTTTCAAGACTTTGGCAATCGATATTGACCTTGAAGAGCAGAAGTACGATGAAATGTCGCGCAACGAACTTGTTGACTATCTGTACGAAAATCTCCGCGAGACTCATAAGCGCAAGGCTCAGCAGATTGCCGAGCAGGCTTATCCGACAATCAAGTATGTTTACGAGAACAAGGGCAATATGTATACCAACATCATCGTTCCGATTACCGACGGTGTAAAGCAGTACAATGTTGTCGTGAACTTGGAAAAGGCTTATCAGACAAAGGGCGAGGAGATTGTTCACGCTTACGACAAGACTGCAGTTCTCCGCAACATCGACGAGTCGTGGAAGGAGCACCTGCGCGAGATGGACGATTTGCGTCAGTCGGTGCGTGCCGCTTCGTACGAGCAGAAAGACCCGTTGCTGATTTACAAACTCGAATCGTACAACATTTTCAAGGAAATGCTTGACAAGACCAACCGTTCAATAATTTCCATCTTGATGAAGGCCTACATCCCGATGTCGAATCCCGACGAGGTGAAAGAAGCCCGTCAGCCACGCCAGAGGTTGGATACCAGCCGTATGCGTACAGGCCGTGAGGAAATTGGTGGCAACCGTCCGCAGTACAACGACCCGAGCGCAGGCAAGCCAAAGAACGAACCTGTCCGCGTTGAAAAGAAGGTCGGCAGAAACGACCCGTGTCCGTGCGGTAGCGGCAAGAAGTTCAAGAATTGCCACGGTGCAATGATGGGAGAGAATGAATAAACAATTAATAATGTACAATGGATAATGAACAATTTGTAGGGACGTTGCGAGCAACGTCCCTACTATTTTAAACCATCATAGCGGTGCAATGAGTTGTGCCGCTTTTTTTCAAAAAAATACAAAACATATTGTCTTCTTGTCAAAAAGAATTATATTTGTGGTCTGATATATATTAAGTTATGTTTATTAATAAGGAGAGTGTATGAAAAAAATATTGCTGTTAGGATTTTTTGCAATTTTGTCTGTGATGGCAGTGTCGCAGGAATATAGGGCGCGTTTTATTGGAAAACTCAATGGAAA